>NZ_JBKQOI010000276.1:0-6752 GCF_052145595.1 Mycobacterium sp.
GCTGGCGAACGGTGACCGGCAGCTCGGCACCGGGCCTGTGGATAGACCTACCAACAGTCCTGTTTTGATCAGGTGTCCGTGGCCGCTGATGCACCGTTCACTGATAAGTAAGTTTTGACTATTCCTCGAAATGCCCGGGTAGGTAATTAAAGTTCGAGACCGTACCCACGGTCGGCACGGCGGCTGCGTTCGCGCTGACGACTCTGTTGTCTGGTGGCGCTGATGCGTTCGTAGGCGGTTTCGCGGGCGTGGGTTTGGGCCCTGTGCTGGCGCCAAGCCTGCGCGCGGTCGGCGCGGCGTTGGTCGTTGCGATGCAGTAAGGCGGCCACAACGGTGGGCAGGAGGTCGCGGTCGGTGCGTGCGGCGACGGTGTGCATGGTGCGGGCCCGGTCGTCGTTGGCGGTCACGATGGTGTGCAGCGCGTGGGAGGCGGCGCGTGTGGTGCCGCGGTGGACCTGGTGGATGGCTGTGTCGGCGCCGTGGTGGTGTTGGTGGGCTTCGTTGGTGACGGCCGGGTAGATGGCGAGGTGGTTTTCGTCGCGGCCGCGGGTGATGCCGACGTAGGCCATGGCGCGGCTGGCGCGATCGGACAGGATGGTCCAGCAGACTCCCGGGGTGGTGGAGTTGCCGATGGTCATGCCTTGGGCGGAAGCCACGGTGCCGGCGTAGCCGAGGGTGATGTGCTCGCGTAGGTAGTCGCCTTCCAAGGTGACGCGGGCCTTATCGGTGAGTCGCTCGGCGGCGATCCGGCCGTGCGTGGTGTCGACGCCGATCACGCGCCAGCGGTTGCCGTTGCGGACTTGGTCGACCCGTTCATCCCGGCGGTGGGGTGTGCCGGGTTCGACCGTCAGGGTGGCGTCGTTGTGGCGGCTCAGGATGAGATCACCCGGGCATACCTGCTGATCGCGGGCTACCTGCACGCTGGGAGAGTCCGCGGCGGTGAAGTGGTCGTGGAGGCGCTGGTTGATGGCGTCGGCGATTTCCCAGGTGTCGCAAAGGATGGCGACGTCGTTGCCCTCGGCGCGGGCGGTGATGTAGGCGGCGGTGGCGTCGGCGGCCATCGCGATCGGGTCCCCGGTGTGCAGGCGCTCGTGGTTGCGGTACCAGCCGATGGCTTTGCGCAGCCGGTTGCCGCGGGCGGACCGCAGCGCCAGTGAGGCGTCGCGTTCTGCGGGGTCGCGCAGCCGCCACACCTCAGAAAGGCGCTGCGACCACGGCAGGTCCTCGCAGAGGTGCTCGAACATCCCGCCGCGGGCTTTGACCGGCGAGAGCTGATAGGCATCGCCGACCAGAACGATCTTTGCCCGTGCGGCGGTGCTGGCCTCGAGCAGGCGTCGCAGCTGGGGGCTGGCGACCATGGAGGCTTCGTCAACGACGATCACGGTGCGCCGGTTCAGGCTGAGCTGGTCATCGTCGATCAGGTTGATGGCTTTGGCCACGGTCAGCCCGCGGTCGCCGGCCCCGCCGCGCATCGCCTCATCGACGGCCTTCCCGGTCGGCGCCAAAACCAGCACGTCTTTGGCGGCGCGGTGCGCGGCGGCGCGCAGCGCGTGCAGCGAGTGCGTTTTGCCCGCGCCGGCCGGCGCTTGCAGCGGCTGCACCAAATACGGCGAGCACGCAATGTTGGCGATGGCGCGCGCCTGGTCCGCGGACAGGCCCTCCAGGTCCGCGGCGCGCGCATCCAGCCGCGCGCGGGTATCGGCCGCATCAACCATGTCGAAGATGCGCGCCTCTTCGGCGATCACCGCATCGACGGTGAACATTTCGTGGCCTTCGCGGTGGTGGGCTTCTCTTGTCGCGGTGATCCGCACCCCGACCAGTCCACGATCTGCTCGATCAGCGCGCGCGGATCCCCGGGCGCATCCACCGGCAGCAGCGCGCCCACCAGCTCCACCAGGTCGGCGCGGGTGAACGCGGGCTTGCCGCGCCGCGCCTGCTGTTGGACCGCGCGCATCGGCGCGCCAGTCTTCTTGGAGTTCGGCCCACGATTTGGATTCCGGTTTGGCCGGCCGCGTCGCCTTTTGGGCGGCGGCCAGCTGCTGGGCGGTCGGCTCACCGTCAACGACGACCAGATTGTTATGCGCCCAGTCCCGTAACCGAGTGGAGCGCCGCGACCACGCCTTGACACAGTCCTTATCGATGCCGGCGATCTCGGCCATCCCCGACAACGGGTCCACCGACGCCCATTCCACTCCCAACTCGGCGTGCAGCTCGTGGCGCAGCGTGGCCTGATACACGATGCCGGCGGCTTTGGCCTCGTGAAAAAGCGACTTGGAGTCGACCGACACCAGCGTGCCGTCGGCGCGGGACTGGCGGTTGGGCACGATGACGTGGGTGTGCAGGTGCGGGTCCCCGCAGCGCGAGGTTTCATGCTGGTAGGCGATCGCCACCAGCCCCGGGAGCCGTTGTAAGTCCTTCACGCCGGTGAGTGGGTTGTGCACTCGGGTGTATCCGGCGTGCTGGTGCAGGTAGGTCATGGCGGCGGTGATGGCCCGCTGATGGGCGGCCTGTATCGCTTTTTCTGCGATGTCGTCGGTCAAGGCTCGCAGCAGCGACACGCTTTTGGGGGCGGCGAAGGTCAAATCGAACCCGTGCACGCTGCCGGTGGTGAAGCCGCGTCCGGCCGCACCGTTGGGTGCGATCCCGTCATCGAGCCAGCGCGCCGCGACGTTAGGATCGGCCGTACCGCCATCGGCGGCGCTCCCGTCCAGGCCGACCAGCTCCACGGTACGGCTTGCGTCGCCGGCAATAAGCCATGTCGGTGTCCGGGTGTCGCCTTCGGAGTAGTACTCCCCCAGTCCCCCGTTGGCGCGCTGGCGATCCGGGTGAGCCTGAGTGGCTTGGCGGGCGGTGTCGTTGTAATAGTTGATGCTCCACCGCGATAGCCGCGAGATCGTCAGCACCGGTGAGCACCTCACGATCTTGAAGGGGCGAAACTAGCTGTAGCGGCTGGGATTTGGGGCGCGTCCAGCGCGCCCCAAATCAGTATTGCACTACTTGTGCCAATGTGCCAGCAGTATTTAGGAGTGTCATGGCTGTAATCGATTGTGGTGGAGTGCGTTTCGGGAAGGATGGAGAGGGATAGAGACGTAGGTAGTGATGCTGGGAGAATTTGGGTGTTGTTGAGAAGTGTTGGAGAACAGGGTGTTCGGTGGGCCGGTGATTGGCTTTAGTTGCCGTGCTCGGCAGCAACTACGCGAGCCCACGCTTCGCGAACGAACGCCAGGGCATCGGCGGCGTGGACAGTGAGCCGAGTCTGGCCGGCGAGTTGCGACTGCCATTCGGCCTCGGACGGCGGCGTTTCGAACACGTAGTTGCCAGGAGGCTGATTCGTCGGACCGAATCGTCGGTACAACTCTAGGGCGGCAGCATCGATGGCCCCGATTCTGTTGAGCGCCCATAGGTCCCAGAGATCTCGCGGTGCGCGACGGTCCGCCCACGTCGCCGTCTTGGACGCGGCGAACGCGGGCAGAGTGGGAACAGTAAGTTCGGCCGCCGGCGCATCGCGATAGCGCTGCTCAAGAGGGCGGCGCTCAGTGGGCCACAGCACTCTGCCACGGGCCGAGAGCAGCTGGATCCTGACCACCATGCCGGTGGCGGATCGCAGTATTGCCGCGACGGTATTCGCCACACCGCTGAGGGGAGGATCCAGGGTGAGCCTGCCGTGCGTTCTGGCCAGTGCACGTGGCAGCGCCGCATCCAGATCAGCCGCCACGGCCTTGCGATCGTCGATGGCGATGAGGTCGACGTCCTCGCTGAGCCGGCCATCCGGGAGATGTGTACGCGCCAAGGCGGTGCCCCCGATGAACTGGATCCGGTCGTTGAAGTTCTGACTGAGGAATGCCAGCAGATGAGAGATGAGACGGTCGCGCTCGACTTGTTCAGGTGCGACGCCAAACTGCTGTGCGATTTCGGCGCGTTCGTCAGCGTTCATGCTGTGTTGCCGCCCATGATTCAGCGCGGCGCAGCGACGCCGTGAGGCGTTGGTCGGCGGCGAGCGCCTTTAGGCGCTGGTGATCGCTGCGCTCATACAACATGGTGATCGCCGCGGGCACCTCGTCCCGGGCGTCTCCGAGCTGAGGTCGGTGTGCGAGGTCCAGGAGAGTCTGCTCTGGCGTCGTGACGATGGCCGACCCCAGGGGCGTCTCGATACCTTCGGCATCCAACCTGTCGGTGTCCCGCTTGACGAATCGCACCACCGATTGACGGTCCTTGAGCCGAATCGGCCGGTGTTGGTCGGGCACGGCGACAACGGCCGTTGCTAGGGCTCGCGGGATAGCGCCAAGCACGCGGGCGGCGCTGATACCCATGAGGACAGCGTGGCTCGCTCCGTAGATGGCCGAGGCGATCCCGGCCGCCGCGGCCTCAAGACTCGGCACCCATTCGCGACCGATCATGTCCTGCGGGACGACGATGTAATAGCCATGGGCCACCCGCTGTAAAAGCCCCTTGTCCGCCAGCCGTGCCAGCTCAGGGCCCGGAAAGGCATAGTTAGCACCGGCGTCCTGGGCGCGTATGGTTCGCAACGGTGCGCCGGCAAGGACTGCCGGGAGTGCGGTATTCCTGCGCTGAGCCACCTCGAGCCGCCCCCTTGAGTATGCAAAAATTAGGCTATAAGCCTATAAAATGCATACTGATGATGCAACCACGTTGTCTGATCGCAATTGATCGATATGCCTTTTGGTACAGCAATTCGGGTCTAGGACCAGATCTCATCGCCAGACGTTTCTTGCGGGGTGCCCCCCGAGCGTCAGCCGCCGGCGCGGTTTTCGGCTCGGTCCGGCTATCGCCGAAGTGTCGCCACCTGGGCGTAGCGTGCTGCCAACTGGACGCACCGAGACGCCAAGGGATGTGACAGCGTGGCGAACACCGGGGACACGCAGCTGGTCGCTGACTTCGTCCGACGGCTGCGCAGGGTCGCCCTACACCCGTTGGCTCTTGACGAGCAGGGCGACGACGACCAGTTGCCGCCGCTGCCAGGTGATCTGCTACGCCAGCTGATGCATGTCCCGACCATTGCGGAGGACCACGGCGACGGGACGGTAACGATGCGATCACCCCTCCCGGATGAAGTGCAGTTCGAATCTCTAGCCACCCGTCTGCGGCCATTCACCCTCGCCAGCGATCGCCTCCATTGGCAGAAGGCCTTCGGTGCTCTGGACCGGCTAACGGGCCTTGAGGACCCAGCGCTCCGCGCCTCGTCGAGTGACCTGCGCGAGGAATGGAGCCAAGCCACTGACCGCACCTCACGAGCCCGGGCGTTCTACACCGGCTACCAGATCGCAGACAGCGGCGGTCGGACCCAGCACCTCACTGACATTGATTTGGCATACGCCTGGCTGTACCAGGATGTGGCTCACGGCGACGAGGTCTCTACGGGCTACTTCGGCATCAAAGAGCGATATCGGGCAGCCGTCGGCGTGTTCTCTCACCCGGCGGTCGTGGCCATCGAAACCCTTCACTACATCAACTGCCTGATCCAGCTAGGCGTGATCACACTGCCTGTCGGCACGCTGAGTGACCCTGTTGTCGTAACCGACGACGAATACGTATCTCGATTAAATGGAATGCTGGTCGAAACCGAGATTGGCAACGACTTGAGCGATCCTGGAATAGCTGCATACGTAGCCGACGACCTGCGGCCTGCCTTTGTGCTCGCTCAGCAGATGGTGGCCCAGCGCAACGGTGACCCGCAGTCGGAGGTGGTCACGATGGAGGTTCGCCGTGCGCACCCAGGGTAATGCGGTCATCGTTTATTCATCGACAATGTCCACGATTCGACGGTAAGTGGCAGGTTCTCACCGGTGCCCATCCTTGGCTAAATCTGTTGTGTCACAGGTGAAAATGGGCAGTCTTAGGCAACTGCGAGATGCGCCAATTGGTAATCCCTAGGTCGCCCGTTCGAGTCGGGCCGGGGGCACGTCTCCGGAACGCGCCCACCCCCACCAACGCAAACTTGCGCATAGCCGCTGTTTATGACCGATTTCGGCAAGTGCGCCAACAAACGCCAACGCTAGCAAACGCCGTGGTACGCGGACTTAAAATCCGTCCAATGTCGGTTCGAGTCCGACTGTGGGCGCTAGGTATGCACGGCTTATGCGAAACCGTGGCGTTATGGCCTTTACGCTCACATGAAAGCAGGGTCCCCCGGCAGCAGCCAGGCAAACGAAACGCGGACCTTACCTTTGTATTGCGGGCAGTAGGCAGCTACCGAAAGGCCGATGAAGTAGCCGGTTTCTTTCGGCGAGAGATCGGCGTCCTGCATCAGCTTCATCGCCAGAGCGGATGCGTCTTGGTTTGTATCGAGTCCGGCGCACACCGTATGGGCCGTCGCAATCGCGGCGTCGGGGTCAGACATGGTGATCCCGCCCTTCGCAAGGGCCGCGACGAACGCATCATCAGTTTGATCCGCTGATGCTGGCGCTGCGGACACCAGCGCGGCAGCGGACAGCAAAACCGCGCAGACTGTCGACCACTTCCCAAAACCTAGCTTGATATGAGTCATGGCCTCCCTTTAGAAAGCATATTGCGACCTTACCTGGCTGATCACCGACCTTGGCCACTGTGTAGCTAGCAGTCGGGGTAGGACAACATCGCGCTCGACGTGAGCATCAGCGTGGCGTCCAGGCTGGCATGCATCCGTGCAGCCATCTCCTGATTCACCTCCGCAGCTGGCTCGCCCTGCCGGAATAGCCGGCACGCCTCGTGGGCGTTGCTTAGCGCCAACTGCCTATCCGTGACCTGGTAGCCGA
>NZ_JBKQOI010000277.1:0-17748 GCF_052145595.1 Mycobacterium sp.
TAAAGGGGGCGTACCGTCCGACCGACCCCTCCTAGTTCACTGTGAAGTAGGGGTAATCCCCTTGTTCACAGCCTCACCGGCAGAGCGTCTCCTACTATCACAAGCTGCTCAATCCTTGCTAGTCCCCTCGGCAGTAGATCTGAGTTCAGCCTCCGTAGGCCGCGTTGGCACCGTACTGAGCCTGACTCGGCGTGAAACCGTTGTATTCCAGTTGTTCGATTAGGCCCTGAAGGGAAAACGAGCTGGTGCTTAGGTAGCTTCTGGCCTTCTTGACCGCCTGCTCATTCCAGTCCACGCCGCCACTGGCCTCGATGTGCTCGACCGCGAACGTGGCGTCTGCTTGGCTGAACTTGTTGTATACCAGTTGCTCGATCAGCCCTTTCTTGGAGAATGCGCTGGTATTCAGGTAGCTCTCGGCCTTCGCGATTGCGTTGTCCTGGGCGGGTGTGAAGCCACTCTTAGTGGTCGTCGGGGCGACACCTGCAGTGCTGGCCATGGAACCGGTATTGGAAGACGTGGATGAGTTTTTGCCGCTGTTGCCGATGGAGCCGAGAACGATCAGCGCCAAAATTACCGCCCCTACTCCGAGGCCGATCTTCAGTCCTGAGGACATGCCTGTCTTCGAGGGTTGGCCAACGGCTTGTGCCGGTGGGCCAAATGGTGCGTAGTTTTCCGTCCACGCTCTGCCGTCGAAATAGCGTTGGCGGCTTGGATCAGATGGATCAGGAAACCAGCCCGGTGCAGTCATAAATGGACCCTCCCCTGCTCTCTTCGCGTGCATCGAAGCATGCCTTGCGGTCGGGACGGTAGCACCTGCCGGAGACATCCAACTACGGGCCGTCATGTCGGCCAGAGTGCTTTAGCGCCGGACCTCCCAGCACCGTCAAGTACCCCGGAACCCCCAAAGACCTACCTATTGGACATGTGCGTCAGCTCCTGGCGTTTGTGTGAAAGTTGATTCTCGATGTAAAAGGCGTTCGCGAGAGAAAGTGCCAAAAGCACAGCAGCGACGGCGCGAACCCAAGTGGGAGCGCCCAAGAAGAAGGCGGCCGCCGTGCCTGCTGCTACGACTCCGACACCGGTCCACACCGGACCTGAACCGGTTATGAGGCTGACCGATTGCATCGACATCACAAGGCCGATGACAACAAGCACGCAGACGCCAGTCGCAACTGCGGTTTTCTTGCCCTTACCGGAGTCATTTGGCACACGTACCGGTTCGCCCCATCTCGCGCCGTCCCAGTAGATCTGTTTCCCGGGATTCGACGGGTCGGGATACCAGCCCGGTTGCGGATTCGATGATGCGGTCATTTTTGCCCCCTTGGTGGATCAGACTGTCCGGCCCGAGCGTAGGACAAGTGGCCCCGGCGGCAGCAGCGAATCAGCGATTGTCGCCACGCCCAGGGGGGACCCCCTTCCCACCCCCTTGGCGACCGAACGGTAATGCGTCAGCCCGTGTGCCCAGGGCATATCCCCAGATTTTGACCGAGCAGTACAAAACAAACCCACAGGCCAGGCGGGGTGGTCGCCCACGGCGCCCAGCCCTGACCAGAACAAACACCAGAACGGATCAGCACATGGAACTAACACCGATCGATGGGGCCAAGCCCCGCATACCGAGGCCCCCGAATGGGCTACGGGCCGCAGGCAAGCGGCTCTGGCGGTCTCTGCAGACCGCGTATGACTTCGAGGACGCCCCGGAGAAGGTGGTCGTCCTAGAGAACTCCTGCCGTACGGCGGACGTCGTGGACCGTCTACAGAAGCTCGTGGACGAGGCCCAGGACCTCCGGGTGAGGGGCAGCCAAGGGCAGCCCGTCAGCATCCCGGAGATAGCCGAGCTGCGCCAGTATCGGGCGCTGCTCAACACCCTGATTAAGTCTCTGATGCTCCCCGACGAGGACGAGGCCAGCGGACCCCTCACCAAGAGCCAGATAGGCCGTATGGGAGCCCGAGCCCGCTGGGGTCATCGTGGGTAGGGTTCTCATACGGAAAGACAAGGCGCCCAAGGTGTTAGAACAGCAGGGTCAGACGCTCGCGGACATCTTCAGGGAACGGCTCGCTCGGATCGAACCCGAGCACCAGCGGCCAGCAGGGTCCTCGCGTGGCTAGGCCACGGCGCCGTTCCCAGGCCCTCGGGGACCAGAGCCCGGAGGCTCTGGCTAAACGGCTCCCCGAGTCAGTCAGGAGCTTCGCTCCCTCCTCGGACCCAGACGACCTCCGGGAACATCTCCGAGTGGTCTCGGCGATGGTCGGACAGGACCGAGCCCTCCCCGTGATGAACGCAGCAGGGCTATCGGTAGCGGAGTGGTATCGGCAGGCTCTGGAGCTGTCCGCCAGGGGGCCGAGTCTGCGGGTCGTCAAGTGAGGCAACAGGATCGGCAGTCCCGCCCGTACAACCACACCAGGCAGGTCCTGAAACTCCCTCTCCGTGGATCCGAGGGGCCTGTTTTTGTGGTCGACGTGATACGGGTTCCCCGTGACCCCAGGAAACGGCCCAGGCCCCAGAAGCGGATCATCCGCATGAGGCAGCACCACATATCGGACCCAGTCCCGCCAAGACAGAGACCCCCCGCCTAAGCGGGGGGCCTTAGCCATAATCGCCTTATGGCATGGGAGTGGGTCGCCCCCGTTGCAACCGGGGCTGTCGGGGTAGCCGGCATCTTGGGTACATGGTTCACCGGGAAGCAAAGCCGGGACCAGGCTCTGGAGACCCTCCGAGAACAGTTGGGCCACGACCGATTACAAGCACGGGAAGCCAGGGAACAGGAGCGGCTGGAGAGCGCCTACCTGGAGCTTCTCAAGATGGCCGAGCGGGTGGGGGTGTGGGCGCAGATGATCTATCCGGTGATGCAGTCAGGCGAGCCTCCCGAAACTCCGTTGCCGTCCCTCGAAGTGCAAGCAGATGCCGCAGCACTCATGGCATCGTTCGGCACCGATGAGGTCCGGGAGAAGTTGGAAGCTTGGCAGTCCGTGGTGAAGCAGATGATCACAGCCGCAGAGCAAGTCGTGTGGGAAGAGGCTGACCCCTCGGGTCGGCGTCTCTCCGAGATTAGTCCGAGGGTGACCATCCACCAGTTGCGGCCTGAGGAAAAGAGAACGCGGGACGCGCTTGGCGCCCAGGTTAGAGCCGAGCTTCGCTTCCGATACCGCAGCTCCGCGAAGGCATCCGGACTCACCGGGTCGTACTCGTACGCGCCTGACGAACTTACCGAACAAGAGGGAAGCGCAGCTCTAGAACGTGCTCCTCACCCTCCGGATGATCGGCAGCCAGAACCGACTCCAGGAACCCCAGAGCGATCAACTCCTCCACCGAGTCAGTGACGGCATCGGGGTCGATGCCCTCGACCTCGGCGTCCCCGTTGGCCAGTGCCGTCGCCACCACAAGATCGGTGTCTACGGTCTCCGGGTGGGCGTCAATGGCCATCAGCCATTCCGCTGTGTTGACTACGGGCACGGGGGTGATCCTCTCATCGTATGTTCTGGAAATCCTGATATTCGAGGTGTAGAACAACAGCCGGAACATCTGCCGATCATGGCAAACACAGTGTGCGTCGCGTTTGCCAGACTTGCGCACCGGCGTGCGCCACAGGCTTGGAGGGCTCTGCCTACTCAGTAAGAATTGTGGAGACCTGGGCCGCGGGCTGTCATACTCGTCGGATTGCCAGGCGTTTATCGCTCGCGCCCATCTGCGCGGGGCCGTTGCGAATAAAGCAGGAAGTTTCATGAGACACTCGTTTCACCGAGCGCTGACCATCAGCGCGGCGGCCGGTCGCGCGGCCGCGAGCACGTGACCATCTTCACCCGCCCGGCCAACCCGGTTGAGGCGGCTGCTCCCGAGTTCCCGGATGTCCCCGCCGCCGAGCCGCGACTGGCAAGACGCCCGCCGACCTGGTCGCTGAGCAACTGGCCGGTCCGCTACAAGGTCTTGGCGATTGTGCTGGTACCACTGATTTTGGCCACGATTTTCGGTGGATTACGTGTCAAGGGCGCGATGGCCAACTCCAGCGGACTCGAGCTGGCCGCCGCCCGCGCCGACGTCCTTCCGGCGATCACCAAATACATGTCGGCATTGGATGTCGCATTGCTGGCGAGCTCCACCGGACGCGATGTCGAGGGGGCGAAGAAAAACTACGAGGCGCGCAGGTACGAGCTGCAGACGCGGCTGTCGGACACCGACGTCACCCCCGACGTTCGATCGGGAGTGAGCACCCTGCTGAACGGTGGTCAGGGACTGCTGGACAAGGTCGCGGACGACAGCATCGGTTTGCGGGACCGGGTGACCACCTACGCTCCGATCCTGCTGACGGCCGAGGACGTCATCAACGCATCGGTGCGCGGCGATAATGAGCGGATCCGCGCCGAGGCTCAGGGCTTGAGCCGAGCGGTCGGCGCCCGCGGGCAGATGACGATGCAGGAAATCCTGGTGACCCGGGGTGCCGACCTTCCCGAACCGCAACTGCGGACCTCGATGATCACCCTGGCGGGCACCGAACCGTCGACGTTGTTCGGGATGAGCGAAGTGCTCGGCGCCGGGTCGCCCGAAGCCAAGACCCTGCAGCAGCAAATGGTGACCCGGATGGCGATCATGTCCGATCCGACCAGTGTGCTCGTCGACAATCCCGATCTGCTGGGCTCGATACAGACCACGGACGTGATCGCCGAACAGGTAGTCAACGACGCCACGGCGTCGGTGACGAAGTCGGTGCATGCCGAGGCCAACGATCGGCGCAATGCCGCGATCGTCGACACCGTCCTGGTGCTGGCGGCCATTGTGATCGCGCTGGTCATCGTCTTGCTGGTGGCGCGCGCCCTCGTGCGGCCGCTGCGGCTGCTGCGCGACGGCGCGCTCAAAGTCGCCCATACCGACCTCGAGGAGGAGGTGGCCCGGGTCAAAGCCGGTGGCGCCGAACCGATCCCGCAGCCGCTGCCGGTGTACACCACCGAGGAAATCGGCCAGGTCGCCCATGCGGTCGACGAGCTGCACGCGCAGGCCCTGCTGCTGGCCGGCGATGAGGCACGGCTGCGATTGCTGGTCAACGACATGTTCGAGACCATGTCGCGGCGCAGCCGTTCGTTGGTCGACCAGCAGCTGGCGCTCATCGACCGGCTGGAGCGCAACGAGCAGGATCCCGAACGCCTCGACAACCTGTTCCGGCTGGATCACCTGGCGGCCCGGCTGCGCCGCAACAGCGCCAACCTGCTGGTACTGGCGGGCGCGCAGCTCGCGCGGGACCAGCGCGAGCCGGTGCCGCTGTCGACGGTGATCAACGCCGCTGTGTCCGAGGTCGAGGATTACCGCCGGGTCGAGATCCTCGGGCTGCCCGATTGCACGCTGATCGGCGCGGCGGCGGGCGGTGCTATTCACCTGTTCGCCGAACTGATCGACAACGCCCTGCGCTACTCGCCGCCGACGACGCGCGTCCGGGTAACGGCGGCGCGTGGCGGCGACGGAGGGGTCTTGCTGCGCATCTCCGACCTGGGGCTGGGCATGAACGACACCGATCGGCGCATGGCCAACATGCGGCTTCAGGCCGGCGGCGAGGTGACCCCCGATAATGCGCGCCACATGGGTCTCTTCGTGGTCGGCCGGATCGCCGCGCGGCACGGCATCCGGGTCGGACTGCGCGGCCCGGCGGCCGACGAAGCGGGCTCCGGGACGACCGCCGAGATATACCTGCCGCCGGACGTGATCGAGGGCTCGGCCATGATTCGGGTGGCAGACCCGTCGGGCGGCCGGGGACGGGCGGTGTCGTCGCCCAGTGCCAAACTCGCCAGCGCGCTCGCCGCGCCGGACGCTGCCGTGCGCGCATCGGCGAACCAGAACGGTGCGCAAAACCCCGGGCCGTCGGTGACGTTGCTGCCGCGCCGCGATCCGGGTTCCAGCGGCATCACCGAAGTTCCGGCCGCGCCCGTCGAGCGGCCGCACCGGCGTGAGCTCGCCACTCCCTGGTGGGAGGGCGGGCAACCGCCCGAACCCGCGCCAGAGCCGCAACAACCGCCGGCCCAAACCCCGGCCGCAGCGGTATCGGACACGTCGGCGTTCTTCGCCGCGCGGTCGCAAGGCGGTCGGACCCAAACCCCGGCGGACGAGCCCGCGAGCCAACCCGCCGGCGCATCAATCGCATCGATTCCGGCCATCCCGCCCGACCCGACCGCTCCGGACGATGACGACGTGATCTACCGGCGGATGCTGTCGGAGATGCTGGGCGATCCGCACGACCTGGTCAACAGCCCCGACCTGGATTGGCAGTCGGTGTGGGACCGTGGCTGGTCGCTGGCCGCCGCGGCCGAGGACACGCCCGTCGAGTCGCACACCGCCGAGCACGGGCTGCCGGTCCGCACGCCCGGCGCCCGGCTGGTGCCCGGCGCGGCCAACGGGACAAGCCTTGCCGAGCAGGATCAGCCCGACGAGCACGAAGGAACCCTGGTCGGATTCAAGGGCGGATTCCATTCCGACCGGCAGCCGCAGCACGCGGCCGCGGTGCGCGACCCCGAGGCGGTTCGCGCCTCCTTCAGCAGCCACTTCGGTGGCGTGCGCACCGGGCGGTCGCATGCCCGCGACACGAGTGAAGGATCTGATCAGCAATGACGTCACCTGGCAAATCGCTGGACTGGCTGGTGACGAAGTTCGCCCGCGAGGTCCCCGGGGTCGCGCATGCGCTGCTGGTATCCGTCGACGGGCTGCCCGTGGCCGCCAGCGAGCATCTCCCGCGCGAACGAGCCGATCAGTTGGCGGCCGTCGCCTCCGGGCTGGCCAGCCTCGCTACCGGCGCGGCGCAGCTGTTCGAGGGTGGCCAGGTGCTGCAGTCGGTGGTCGAGATGCAAAACGGGTACCTGCTGTTGATGCGGGTCGGCGATGGCTCGCAGCTGGCCACGCTGGCCGCGACGTCGTGCGATATCGGTCAGATCGGCTACGAGATGGCCATCCTCGTCGAACGGGTGGGCGGCGTGGTGCAGTCCACCCGCCGGCCCGCCGCGCACCAGCGCTCGTGAGCCGCGATGGAAAAACCCGAGCCCTGGCCGCCCTCGCGTGAGGGGAACCTGGTCCGCCCGTACACCCTGACGTCCGGGCGGACCGACACCGGCGTCGACCTTCCCCTGGAAGCGCCGATACAGACGTTGCAGGCGGCCCTGGCTCACCGGTGGCCACCCAACGACGCGAGAGGCAAGATCATCCAACTGTGCGTGAGCAGCCCATCTGTCGCGGAAATCTCGGCCCGGCTGGATTTACCGGTTGGTGTCGCGCGCGTCCTAGTCGGCGATCTGGTGCTGTCCGGCTACCTTCGGGTGCATAGGACGTTGACGGAGCGTTCCACGCGCGACGAGCGCCACGAACTTATCGGAAGGACCCTGCGTGGCCTTAAGGCACTCTGAGGCGCACCGTGACGGCGGAGCCCACGCTTCGACGAAGATCGTCATCGCGGGCGGGTTCGGCGTCGGCAAGACCACATTCGTCGGGGCGGTCTCGGAAATCATGCCGCTGCGCACCGAGGCGATGCTGACCGACGCGTCGACCGGCGTCGACATGCTCGAGGCCACCCCGGACAAGCGGACCACCACGGTCGCGATGGACTTCGGCCGGATCACGCTGGACGAGGAGTTGGTGCTCTACCTGTTCGGTACTCCGGGTCAGCGCCGGTTCTGGTTCATGTGGGACGACCTGGTACGCGGCGCCATCGGCGCGATCGTCCTGGTCGACTGCCGGCGCCTGCAGGACAGCTTTGCCGCGGTCGACTTCTTCGAGCATCGCAACCTGCCGTTTCTCATCGCGGTGAACGAGTTCGACGGTGCGCCACGCTATCCCGTGCACGAGGTGCGCGAAGCGTTGACCCTGCCTGCGCACATTCCGGTGATCACGGTCGACGCCAGGGATCGCAGATCGGCGACCGACGCGCTGATCGCCGTCAGCGAATACGCACTGGAAACCCTGGCCGCGAGCTGATCCGCTTTGGAGTGGGTCGATTGTGAGTTTTCCGGCAGGGATTTTCGCGACGAAGACCTGAGCCGGCTGCGCACCGAACGGGTCGTGTTCAACGAATGCAATTTCAGCGGCGTCAACCTGGCCGAGTCCCAACACCGCGGATCTGCGTTTCGCAACTGCGCCTTTGAGCGAACGTTGCTGTGGCACAGCACCTTTGCGCAGTGCAGCCTGCTGGGCTCGGTCTTTGTGCAATGCCGAATGCGGCCGATGACGTTCGACGAGGTGGATTTCACGCTGGCGGTGCTCGGCGGAAACGACCTTCGGGGCGTCGATCTGGGTGGCTGCCGGTTGAGGGAGACCAGCCTGGTGGAGACCGACCTGCGCAAGGTCGTGTTGCGCGGCGCCGACCTCAGTGGCGCACGGACCACCGGCACCCGGCTGGATGACGCCGATCTGCGCGGCGCGACCGTGGACCCGTCATTGTGGACGACCGCCGCGCTGTCCGGTGCCCGCGTCGACGTGGGCCAGGCCGTGGCCTTCGCGCTGGCTCACGGGCTTTGCTTAGATGGGGGCCCGGACGCCGAGCCGAACGAGCCGGGTCAGCGTTTGAGCCGGAGGCGCCACCGCACGATCGCGGAATAGATCACCGACAGCGCGGCAAGCATCCCCATGTCGAGCAGCCACGCGCCGCGGCTGTGCGACCAGTGGCTGTCCTTGGGGATGAACGAACCGGGCACCAGCGCCCGCAGGTTGACCGTGGACGCCGACGCCGCGTAGCCCCAGCGCGAGGGCATCACCCAGGACAGTTGGTCGAGGAAGATGCGGTCGGTCACCGGGACCAAGCCGCCGGCGAGCACCAGCTGCAGCATGAGCGACACCACCAGCAGCGGCATGATCTGCTCGTTGGACCGCGCGATCGACGACAAGACCAGCCCAAGGATCGCCGAGGCCACGCACGTCGCGGCGACGGTGACGAACAGCTCGAGGCTGGCTGCGAATTTAGAGGGACCGAGCAGCACCGCCGACTGAGTGGGTGCGCCCTTGCCCACCAGCACGATGCCTGTGGCGACCGCCGCCTGGACTGTCGCGAAAACGCAGAACACCGTCAGCTTGGCGCCCAGGTACGCCCCCGTCGCCAGGCCCACCGCCTGTTCGCGGCGGAAGATGGCGCGCTCGCCGATGAGGTCGCGAACCGTCAACGCGGTCCCCATGAAGACGGCGGCGATGGACATCAGGGTCAAGATCTGCGCGGCCTCGTCGGGCGTCCCGCTGGTCGGCTCGGCAACGCCGAACCCGATGTTGCCGGGAACGGTGAGCGACAGCGCTCCCAGGATGAAGGGCAACAGCGCCAGGAATGCGAAGTAGGCGCGGTCCGAGACGACCAACCGGACCTGGCGCCGGGCGATGGTAGAGAACTGGTGGCGCATGCTGACGTGTGCCGGGGCGCTGAGATCGGCCGGCGCCGCCTGAGTGGGTGGCGGGGGTTTGTTCCGGGCCAGAAAGCGGCGGTTGGCCTCGTCGGGATCGGCGCCCACCTTGGCGAAAATCTGGGCCCAGTTGGTGGTCCCCATGGTGTCGCCGATCTGGCCGGGTGCTCCCAAAAAGGCCGTCTTCCCGCCGGGTGCCATCAGCAGCACCTGGTCGCAGACGTCGAGGTAGGTCAGCGAGTGGGTGACCACCAGCACTACCCGGCCCGCGTCGGCCAGTTGCCGCAGCATCGTCATGACCTGCAGGTCCAGCGCCGGGTCCAGGCCGGAGGTCGGTTCGTCGAGGATCAGCAGCGACGGCCCGGTCAGCAGCTCGAGCGCCACCGACGCGCGTTTGCGCTGGCCGCCGGAAAGCTTGTCGACCCGGGTGTCCGCGTGCTGGGTCAGCCCCAGTTCATCGAGCACCTGGGCGACGACCTGTTCCCGGTCGGCTTTGCTGGTGTCGGGAGGCAGCCGGAGTTCGGCCGCGTAGCCGAGCGCCTGGTTGACGGTCAGCTGGCGATGCACGACGTCATCCTGGGGGACCATCCCGATCCTGGTGCGCAGCGACGCGTACTGGGTGTGGATGTTGTGGCCCTCGAAGGTGACCGAGCCCGAGGTGGGGGTGGCGTATCCGGCGATCAGGCGCGACAGCGTGGTCTTGCCGGCGCCGGACCCGCCGATGATGGCGGTGAGCGTGCCGGGCCTGGCGGTCATCGAGACCCTCTCCAGCAGGTTCTTCCCGTTGACGCTGAAGTCGACCTCGCGCACCTCCAGGCCGCCGGTGCGCGTCGCCACTTCCTGGCCGCGAACCAGAGTGCCGCCGGTGAACACCAGGTCGACGTTGCCGATGGTGACGACGTCGCCCTCGGAAAGCACCGCGGATCCGACCCTGATGCCGTTGACGAAGGTCCCGTTGATGCTGTGCGCGTCGCGGATCTCGGTGCCGATCGCCGTCGGAGTCAAGAACGCGTGATGCCGCGACGCCAACACATCGTGGATGACGATGTCGTTGTCGAGCGAGCGACCGATCCAGGCGGTGCCGGTGGCCGGCGGCTGGAGATCGGATTCGGGACCCAGGGCTTTGACCCTGGTGGTCGGGAACTGCGCCACCTCGCCGCTCGGGCCCATCTCGGTGGGCGGATTGAGCTCCGATGGAGGCTCCGTCGGGACGGCGGTGGTGCGCTGCGGGTCGCTGGGCCGAGATACCCGCGGCGGGACCTGGGCGGGTGGCGGAGGTTGCCGGGGTGGGGCGGGCTGCGGTCGCGACAGCCGGTTTCGGAAGCTGCCCGTCGAAGAGCCCGGCGGGCCGCCGGGCGGCGGGCCGCTCGGCGGCGGCACTATTGTCGGGATTGTCTCCGTCCCCGGCAGCAGACCGACAATGCCCTGGTGATGCCCGACTTCGAAGGTGATCCGCGGTCCGTCGGGCTTGCCGATGTTGAGGGTCTGGCCGTCCTGGATGTCGACCGTCGGCACCCGCTGGCCGTTGAGAAAGACCCCGTTCAGCGAATTGTTGTCGACCGCGATCCACCTGCCGCGATCGAACCGCAGCAGCAGGTGCGCCCTGGCGATCAGCGGGTGCGCCACGCGCAGGTCGGCGCGTAGGTCACTGCCGACGACCACGTCGCGGCCCGCCGCGAAGCTACCTTGCGATCGGTCAGACCGGACCGTCAGCACGGGCTGCGCGGGCTGATTCATAAGTCCTTCAGTCGATTCCTTACACGAATTGCCGCGGCTGAAGTCAGTGCCGCTTGAGCCGGAGCCTCCACCACACGATGGCGCTGTAGACCAGGCACAACAACGCCAGCATCCCCATGTCGAACAGCCACGCGCTCGCCTTGTGGTCGAAGTGCTGGTCCTTCGGGTCGGTCGGGCCCACCACCAGGCGGTGGGTGTCGATCGTCGACGCCGAAGCCGCGTAGCCCCACCGGGCCGGCGTGCCCCACGACAACTGGTCGAGCACCGGCCGGTTGGTTACCCAGATCAACCCGCCGCAAAAAACCAGCTGCGACATGATGGCGACCACCAGCAGCGGCATGATCTGGTCCTGAGAGCGCGCGATCGCCGACAGGGCCATTCCGAGCATTGCCGATGCCACGCAACACGCGGCGACGTCGACGAACAGTTCGAAGCTGACATTGCCCAGGACCACGGCGTTGGCGATCGGCTGGCCCCAGCCGATTACCGAGATCCCGGTTGCGATCGCCGCCTGCCCGATCGCGAACGCGCTGAAGACCGCGATCTTGGCGGCCAGGTAGGCCGCGGTGGACAGCCCGACGGCCTGCTCGCGCCGGAAGATGGGACGCTCGCCGACGAGGTCGCGAATGGTCAGCGCCGTACCCATGAATACGGCGCCGACGGTGAGCATGACCAGAATCTGGTCGGGCTGGTTGGGTGAGTTGCTCGTCGGGTCCCCGATGCCGTATCCGGTCTTGCCGCGCACGGTGAGGGTAAGGACGCCGATGAGGAACGGCAGCAGCGCCAGGAACACCGTGTAGCCCCGGTCGGAGACCACCAGCCGTATCTGGCGGCGCGCGACCGTGGAGAACTGTCGGAATATGTCGGTGTGCACCGGTTCGCCCAAGTCGCCCGGGCTGGAGTCGGACGGGGCGGGCGGCGGCTGCCGGTTTTCGGCGAGGAAGCGGCGATTGGCCTCGTCTGGGTCGGCGCCCACCTTGGCGAAGATGTCGGCCCAGTTGGTGGTTCCCATCGCCGCACCGATCTGGCTGGGTGGGCCGAGAAACGCAGTTTTGCCGCCCGGCGCAACCAACAGGAGCTGATCGCAGACGTCGAGGTAGGACACCGAGTGCGTGACGACCAGCACCACACGGCCGGCGTCGGCCAGCTGGCGCAGCATCATCATCACCTGACGGTCCAGCGCCGGATCCAGGCCGGTGGTGGGCTCGTCGAGGATCAGCAGTGAGGGTCCGGTGAGCAGTTCCAGGGCTACCGAGGCACGTTTGCGCTGTCCGCCGGACAGCTTGTCGACCCGGGTGTCGGCGTGTTTGGTCAGCTCGAGTTCCTCGAGTACCTGAGCGACGACCTCTTCGCGGTCGGTCTTGCTCGTGTCGGGCGGCAACCGCAATTCGGCCGCGTAACCCAGTGCCTGGTTGACCGTCAGCTGGCGGTGCACGACGTCGTCCTGGGGGACCATCCCGATCCTGCTGCGCAACGACGCGTACTCGGTATGGATGTTATGGCCCTCGAACGTCACCGAGCCGGAGCTCGGGCTGGTATACCCGGCGATCAGTCGCGACAGCGTGGTCTTGCCTGCGCCGGACCCACCGATGATCGCGGTCAGCGTCCCCGGACGGGCCGTCAGCGAGATGTGGTCGAGCAGTTGCTTTCCGTGGTCGACGGTGAAGCAGACGGAGTTCACCTCCAGGCCGCCGGTGCGCGTCGCCGCTTCCGTGCGGCGGACCAGCGTGTCGCGGGTGAAGACCAGGTCGACGTTGCCAATCGTGACCACGTCGCCCTCGGTCAGCACCGCGGAACCGACCCGGACACCGTTGACGAAGGTCCCGTTGACGCTGTGCGCGTCGCGGATCTCGGTGCCCAGCGGTGTCTCGGTCAAAAACGCGTGATGGCGTGACGCCAGGACGTCCTGGATGACGATGTCGTTGTCGGTGGAACGGCCGATCGTGACCGCGCTGGCCGGCTTCTGCATCGCCCCGGAGCGAGAAGGCCACAACGCCTGGAACATCTTCGTCGCCAGGTTCCCCACCTCTGGCGGCTTGGCGGCGCCGGGCGACATCTGCGTTTGCGGTGCCACCTGCGCGGACCCGACGGCACCCACGCCGGACATCTGCGGGTGGGGCTGGAAATTGGGTGGCGGCGCGCTGGCCGGATACGCGGGCGGGCGTCCGGCAGAGAGCGGGTACCCGGGTTGCCCCGGCGGGCCCGGCGGCTGGGGTGGGCCGGAAGGTGGTCGGCGCACCTGTGGCGAGGCCCAGTTCGGCTGGCGCCCCGGAGGCCCGGGCGGGGCGGCGACCGGAGGACCTGGTTGACCCGATGCCTGCGCGGCCGGCCACGCACCTCCGGCCGGCGGAGCCATCACGGGGATGTCCATCGACTCGGTCCGAGGTGGGCGCCCGGCCATCCCTTGGTGGCGCCCGACCTCGAACGTCAGCTGTGGTCCGTCGGGGTTTCCGATGTTGACGCTTTGCCCGTCGTGGATGTCGACCACCGGCACCCGCCGACCGTTGACGAAAGTCCCGTTGAGCGAACCGTTGTCGATCGCCAGCCACCTGCCCTGGTCGAAGCGCAGCAACAGATGGGCGCGCGAAATCAGCGGGTGCGTGATGCGCATGTCGGCCCGGAGATCGCGCCCGACCACCACGTCATGGCCCGCCGCGAAGGTGCGCTCCGACCCGTCATGACGAACGGTTAACGCTGGCGGGGCTGGTGCGCGCATTGCCACAACTGTAGCTGGTAGGACCGCCGTTACCTGGGAACGTCGGGGGCCCCGGTCACGACGCACCGGGTGCGGCTGTAGATCGTGGGCATGCACCGATTGCAGTGTGTGCACGCCGAATGCACGCTGTGCCGGGCGCCGTCGGCAGCGATCCGATTGATCAAATCCGGCTCCGCCAGCAGCGCCCGGGCCATCGCGACGAACTGGAATCCCTCCGTCATCGCCAGGTCCATCGTTTCCCGCTTGGTGATACCGCCGAGCAGAATCAGCGGCATCGTCAGCTCGGTGCGGAACAGCTTGGCGTCGCGCAGAAGATAGGCCTCGCGGTAGGGGTACTCGCGCAGGAATTTCGTGCCCGTCATGCGCATGCCCCAGCTCAGCGGCGGCTTGAAAGCACCGGCGAACTCCTTGAGCGGCGCCTCGCCGCGGAACAGATACATCGGGTTGACCAGTGAGCTGCCCGCGGTGAGTTCGATGGCGTCCAGCCCGCCGTCGTCCTGCAGCCATTTGGCGGTGGTCAGCGATTCTTCGGTGGTGATGCCGCCGCGAACCCCGTCGGCCATGTTCAGCTTGGCGGTTACCGCGATCTGCGCCCCCTCGTTATCCACCGCGCGGCGAACGGCCATCACCAGGCCGCGGGCCATCTTGGCCCGGTTCTCAAGCGATCCGCCGAACTCGTCGTTACGACGGTTGATCAGCGGCGACAGAAACGAACTCGCCAAATAGTTATGCCCCAAATGGATTTCGACGGCGTCGAAGCCGGCTTCGATGGCCAGCCGGGCGGCGTTGACGTGCGCGTCGATGACGTCGTTGATGTCGTCGCGGGTTGCCCTCTTGGCGAACCGCATTCCGATCGGGTTGAAGAACCGCACCGGCGCCAGGGCGGTGGCCTTGTTGGACTTGGCATTGGCCACCGGACCGGCGTGGCCGATCTGCGCGCTCACCGCCGCGCCCTCGGCGTGGATCGCGTCGGTGAGCCGGCGCAGCCCCGGCACCGCCTCCGGGCGCATCCAGAGTCCGTTGCCCTCGGTGCGTCCGCCGGGGGAGACGGCGCAATAGGCCACGGTTGTCATGCCGACCCCGCCGGCGGCCGGCTGCCGGTGGTACTCGATCAGGTCGTCCGTCACCAGCGCGTCGGGCGTGCGCGCCTCGAACGTCGCGGCCTTGATAATGCGGTTACGCAGCGTTATCGGACCGAGCCTTGCCGGGCTGAACACGTCGGGGACGGGCTCTGTCTGAGGGTGCAGGTCAGCGGCCATGCCAGGAGCCTATCGGCGATCGCAAGCGCGGCTGCTTAGTGTCCCTGCCGGGCGCTGCGGGTCGCCGACCATCGGCACCGCCTTCGACATGCCAGACTGTCAGGCGTGGGCGCAATCACGCTGGACGGCAAGGCCACCCGCGACGAGATATTCGTCGACCTGAAGCAACGGGTCGCCGCACTGACCGCATCGGGTCGCACACCCGGACTGGGCACCATCCTGGTCGGTGACGATCCCGGGTCGCAGGCCTACGTGCGTGGTAAGCACGCGGACTGCGCCAAGGTCGGCATCACGTCGATCCGCCGCGATCTGCCCGCCGACATCAGCACTGCTGAGCTCGACGAGACCATCGACGAATTGAACGGCAACCCCGAATGCACCGGTTACATCGTGCAGTTGCCGCTACCCAAGCACCTGAACGAGAACGCGGCGCTGGAGCGCGTCGACCCGGCCAAGGACGCCGACGGGCTACACCCGACCAACCTGGGCCGGCTGGTGCTGTCCACCCCGGCGCCGCTGCCGTGTACCGCGCGCGGCATCGTGCACCTGCTGCGGCGCTACGACGTCGAGATCGCCGGGGCGCACGTGGTCATCATCGGTCGTGGAGTGACGGTCGGCCGTCCGCTGGGGCTGCTGCTGACCCGCCGTTCCGAGAACGCCACGGTGACGTTGTGCCACACCGGGACTCGCGGCTTGCCCGCGCTGACCAGACAGGCCGACATCGTCGTGGCCGCCGTCGGCGTCCCGCACCTGCTGACCGCCGACATGGTGCGTCCCGGCGCCGCGGTCGTCGATGTGGGCGTCAGCCGCACCGAGAACGGGCTCGTCGGCGATGTCCATCCGGATGTGTGGGAAGTGGCCGGCCACGTTTCGCCCAATCCCGGTGGCGTCGGCCCACTTACCCGGGCGTTCCTACTGACCAACGTCGTCGAGCTGGCCGAGCGGCAATGACCACGCGAGCCAATCGGCAAGGATTTGCCGGGACCGTGCTGCGAGCCCAGTGGCCGATCTTGCTGATCGGCCTGATCTTCGCTACGGCTTTCGTGTTGGCGGGGGCCAACTTCTGGCGTCGCGGTTCGCTGCTGATCGGCATCGGAGTCGGCGTGGCGGCGATACTGCGGTTGCTGTTGTCCGACGAGCGCGCCGGCCTTTTGGTCGTCCGCAGCAAGGGCATCGACTTTGTCACCACCGCGACGGTCGCGGCGGCGATGGTCTATATCGCGTCGACCATCGACCCGCTGGGTACCCGCTAGAGCCCTGGCACGCCGGGGATCTGGGGCAGGCCATGCAGGTTGCCGCTGGTTATGTTCGCCATCTCCTCCGGGCAGTACATCTGAATCGCAATGGTGGCGAACATCTTGGCCATCTGCGGTGACATACCCCGGTGGGACACGCCCGCCACGGCAGCCGCGAAGTTCCCGCCCGGCTGGGCGAGCATCGGGCAGATCGACTGGCCCACGGCCATCGCGTTTCCTGGTTCGCCGAATTCGATGCCGGCGTGGTTCAGCGCGTCGATGAAGTTGTCGTCGGCCGGGTCTGCCTCGGCCGGCGCCGCGAACGCCGCCGCTGCGGTGATGACGCCGGCGGCCGTGGCCAGCAGGCGAATGGTGAGGGGCTGGTGACGAAACAGCCAGATCCAATGCTGAGCTTTCGCCAGTGCCTTCATGCCAGCCTCCCCATCTGTCTCTGAGTGCACTCGGGACACTCAAATCACAGTAGGAACTCTGGTCTATAACTGTCACATTTACAACACGGTGAGATAAAGGTTTGCGCAATAAGTGTTTCGTAAGGGCCGTACGCCGCGGACGTCGGTTAGTGGACGACGATCGACGCACGCTGGTTCGGACGGATCGAAGCCACACTGTGATCTGACACGTGCCGAGAGGCCGGATTTTCGGGTGCCAAATGTTTAAGAATCCGGCCCATGACGACGAATCGCAGCCGTCCGTCCGACCTTTCCATGGAGAAGGGCATCTCGCGCCAGACGTTTCTTCGCGGCACCGTCGGAATGTTGGCGACCTCAGCGGTGTTCGGCACGGCGCGGGCAGCCGCGGACCCCGCTGCCGGCTGGGGCGGGTTGGCCTCCTCCATCGGCGGCAGCGTGTTGTTGCCGGCCAACGGCGCTCAATTCGCAACGGGCAAACAAGTTTTCAATTCGTTTTACAACAACTCCAATCCGGCAGCGGTGGTCGCGGTGTCATCGCAATCCGATGTGCAAAAGGCGGTCTCGTTCGCCGCGGCGAACGGGCTCAAGATCGCCCCGCGTAGCGGTGGCCATTCGTATGTCGGCGCGTCCAGCGCCACCGGCACGATGGTGCTCGACCTGCGCGGGCTTCCCGGCGGGGCGAACGTCGACGGCGGCGGCAACGTCGCGGTCACACCTGCGACCAATCTTTATGCGGTGCACCAAGCATTGGCCGGCGCCGGCCGAGCGATTGCCACCGGCACCGGCCCGACCGTGGGCATCGCGGGACTGACGCTTGGCGGCGGGATGGGACCCGATGCCCGGCATGCGGGCCTGACCTGCGACTCGCTGCAGTCGGCCACGGTGGTGCTCCCCGGCGGTGACGTGGTCACCGCATCCGCCAATGACCATCCGGATCTGTTCTGGGCGCTCCGCGGTGGCGGCGGGGGCAATTTCGGGGTGACGACTTCGATGACCTTCGCGACCTTTGCCACCGGCGATAC
>NZ_JBKQOI010000278.1:0-12093 GCF_052145595.1 Mycobacterium sp.
GGGCCGCAGGCAACTCCACGGCAGTGGACATTCTTCGGCCGCGACGCCGAAGGCTTGCAGCACACGAGCACGTTCGGGGAAGACGACTTAGTCAGCAGGTACGCCAAAACATCCTGACGTCCGGGAACTTGCACCTGTGCCGGCGTAGCCGGGCATCGACATGGCGTCGTGACCCATCGAGTCCAGAACGGGCGCCGCATCGGTTGGCAACCAATTGATTTTGATGTCGACGATCTCGCCGAGGGTCGCAGCGTCGGGCGCCCGCAGAGCCGTTCAGGATGATTGCGTTGCAGAGACGCCGGCGTCGGGCCGGTCCGAAAACGTCGGGTATTCGACCGGTTTTCCGGAGGTTTCGCCCGAAGCGACATATTCCGGTGCGTCGGGATGGGAAAACAGGTTCGAGTTGTCCATGTGGTGTCCTTACGAAGCCAGAGGTCGGCCGGTACGCACTGTTGTGACGGACGGACGACGATTGAATCGCGCGCTGATCTCTCGTACTGCGTTAACGATTCGCGATGACCGCTAGAACGCGGTTCACCTTCGACTGTACAGGCAGTGGGGTTGGGCGCTTGCACCCACCCGTCAGCGGGGTCGCGGGCGGTCCAAGGTAGTCGTGCTGCTATGCTGATTGCAATGTTGGTCCATTCGATGGCCAACCCCGTCGTGAAACGCTTCTCCATCCTTCCGGCGCCCGCCCTGATCTAGTGGCTGACGCACTGAATCCGGCGCAGTTCGTATCGCGGCGATCGATTTTGCCCACCGGCAATCTCGCCACCATGTGCCGACCGAACGCGCGTACTTCGCCGCCAACTCGGCACAACCGATGCTGAAAGACATCAAAGTGACTACTGGCAACACATTTGCCGATCTCGGCGTGGGCGAACCACTCATCACAGTGCTCGCCGCCCGCGGGATCACCCAGCCGTTTCCCATCCAAATCGAAACTCTTCCCGACACGCTCGCCGGCCGAGACGTCCTCGGCCGTGGCAAGACGGGCAGCGGCAAGACGCTCGCTTTCTCGATTCCTATGGTCAGCCGGCTGGCCGGACATCCGCGGCGCCCGTCCCGACCGTCGGGTCTGGTTCTTGCGCCCACCCGGGAGCTGGCCAGCCAGATCACTGCGACGCTGGAACCGTTGGCCGCCGTCAACGGCCTCCGGGTGACCACGATCTTCGGTGGGGTACCGCAAGGCAGGCAGGTGGCGGCGCTGAAGTCTGGCGTCGACATTGTCGTGGCCTGCCCCGGCCGGCTCGAAGACTTGATGAAGCAACGCTTGATCAGTCTCGACTCGATCGAGATCACGGTGATCGACGAGGCCGATCACATGGCCGATCTCGGCTTCCTTCCCGGCGTCACCCGCATCCTGGCGGCCACACCGAGCGGCGGCCAGCGTCTGCTGTTCTCCGCAACCCTCGACAACGGCGTCGACAAGCTCGTCAATCGATTCCTGCGCAATGCGGTGCTGCACTCTGTCGACGGCTCCAACTCGCCGGTGCCCGAGATGACCCACCACGTGTTCCACGTCTCCGGGGTGCAAGCCAAGAAGGAGCTGGTACACCGGCTCGCCTCCGGTACCGGCCGCCGAATCCTGTTCATGCGCACCAAACATCAAGCGCGCAAGCTCGCCAAGCAGCTCACCGAATCCGGTGTCCCGGCGGTCGATCTGCACGGCAACCTTTCCCAACCCGCACGCGACCGAAACCTCGCCGCCTTCAGTAAGGGTGAGGCCCGGGTATTGGTGGCCACCGACATCGCCGCGCGCGGCGTGCACGTCGACGGCATCGAATTGGTGGTGCACATCGATCCGCCCGCCGAGCACAAGGCTTACCTGCACCGGTCCGGACGAACGGCGCGGGCCGGAAACGCGGGTGATGTCGTGACCGTTGTCCTGCCCGAGCAGCGCAAGGACACTCACGCTCTGATGCGCCGCGCAGGCATCCGTGTCACCCCACAGGAGGTCACTGTCGACTCGGCCGCCGTGCATGCGGTGGCCGGTGACATGGCGCCCTATCGGGCTCCCGCACCGAAGAACGTGGCCCCGTCGCATCCGTCACAGTCTCGCCGCTCGGGTTCCGCCGGCCGCAGACGTGGTGGCCGTTCCGGCAGCGCGCAGCGCTGATTGTCTCAGCGCCACAACGGTTTTCAATAAATGGGCCAGCTCGTGATACCCTGGTCGTTCGGATGTTTTTGGTACATCCGAATTTGAATGAGAGAAGTAAGTAAATGGCACAGGGAACTGTGAAATGGTTCAACGGTGAAAAAGGCTTCGGCTTCATCACCCCTGACGACGGCGCGAAGGACCTCTTCGTCCACTACTCCGAGATCCAGGGAAGCGGCTATCGCTCGCTCGATGAAAACCAGCGTGTTCAGTTCGAGGTCGAGCAAGGAACCAAAGGACCCCAGGCAGTAGGAGTCACTGCCGTCTAAGAAACTCACACACATGACAATGGGCTGGTGCGGTTGCTCCGTACCAGCCCATTGGAGTTTCTAGACTTCTTGAGACGCGCCGGCGTCCAGCGACTGCCCGGCCTTTCGAAAAGTCGAGTCGACCGTTGTCCGCGTCGGTCAGAAATCCCCATATGGCGTCCCGGTGACGATCGAATAACCAGCCTCCCCGAGGACTGCGACTTCCAAACCGGCTGTGAGCGGGAGCAATCCAACATCGGCGGCGATCGGGTAGCCGATCGCGTTGATAAGCCCGTCAAGGGGCTGACCGTTGACCACCTGGATCATCCCGTTCAGGAACAGGTTGACGTCATACGACGGCAAGGAGACCAGGACGGCAGTCGCGATATCTGCTGTAGGAAGCAGCGTCGAGTAGGCCGTCGAGACAGCAGTCGTCGTGGCGTCAACGATCTGGGTGTTCGCCGCCTGCAGGCTCGAGATGATGCCGGTAACCGTGGGCGGCCCGGTGGGCAGGGCCAGTGTGCCGGGCCCCGACGAAAGCGACATGAGCGCCTGCGATATGTCCGGCAGCGATGGCAGCTGAGGGGGTCCCTCGGCGTAAAGGTCGCCGATCGCTGCGCCGATTCCCTGGGGGATCCCATGGAACAGGGCGGGCCCCAGGGCAGCGGTGTCGCTGAGCGGCGGCAAGAACCCGAACGGGGTAGTCACATTGGCCGGCCCGGTGGACCAGCCGTAGTTCGGGTTGCCGTAGCCCCAGTTGACCAGAGAAGTAAAAATCGGTTGGAGCAAGTCTGCGGTCGGGTTCCCGATGTAGGGGATCAACCGCAGCGGCTCCAGCAGCGGCAGGTCTGGGTTGGGAATCATGTAGTAGGTGGTCATGGTGGGTCCCTGCGTCGGCAACACAGTCGCCGAACCAATTTGCGTGGCCGAGAGAGTGTCATAGGTCGTGTGCACAGTGACCATGCCCGCTAGGGCGTTGAGGTCGGAGAAGATGTCGATCGGGTATTGCGGGAAGTCGGCCCAACCGTCGTATTCGAGCGTGTAAACCTTGGTCACAAAGTCGTTGCTGGGAGCCGCGCCGAGGGTCGAAAAGCCCAGAGTCGGCAGACTCAGACCCGGGAAGCGCGCGTCCCACCCGCCGTTCGGATTCATCGAATTACCAAGCAGCACAAAGTTTATCGGTAGCAAGCTCGGCGTGCCGCCGGGGTCCAACGCCTGCATTTCCAGCGTGGCGATGTTGGCGCCCTGCGAGTAGCCCAGAACGTTAACAGTGTTTCCAGCGGTGAGTTGCTGTTGTATCGCGTTGTTCAGGATCGTGACGCCCCGGGCTATCGATACGTTTTGCATCAAGTCCTTGATGCCGCTGTCCGGATATTCCCCCGCCGGCATTGCCAGGGCTTGGACAAGGCCCACAGGGAAATTGGGCATGACGTACTTGCTGACAACGTTGGCCACGAAGTCGGGCGGGGGTATCGGTGTTCCGCTGCCGTCCATGACGAAGGTGACGGGCGGGTCCGTCAACGCCGCCTTCGTTATCGCCGTCAGCACGCCGGTGCCACCCGTCGCGCCGGTCGTGGAGCTGCCGGTCGGCAGGCTCGCTGACAGCGCCCGGAGGGGCGCAGTGAGCGCGGCCAGGCTGGCAGCCTCGGCGTCGGCGTAGGCGTTGCCGGCCGCGGCCAGCGTCTGGGCGAACTCACGGTGGAATACCGCCGCCCGCGCGATCAGCCCGTGCCACTCCTGGGCGTATGCGCCAAAAAGGGTCGCTACCGCCGTGGATACCTCGTCGGCGGCGGCCGCCACCACACCGGTTGTCCTGCCCGCCGCGGCGGCCGTGGCCTCGTTGACCGTTGTACCGATCGCCGCCACATCGGCAGCCGCCGTTGCCATTGCCTGCGGCTGCGTTAGCACATACGCCATCGGCCCATCCCCCTAACGACGAGCATCGTGTCATGTGGAACCGGCGATGGTCGCGTCGACAAGCCGCCGAAGCGGGCATCCCCAGCCGATTCCCAGCCAGGATAAAGCGATCCGCCGGGATTGGCGGGCACTCGGCCGGAAGCGGCGGTCGCAGATGTCTCAAGCTGCGAATATTGCGTAGGGATCGACGGCATCACTTCATCCGTTCGGTCATGGTGTGGTCCGGGTTGCGGGGGTCGAGGTGGGCGGCGGGGTACGCGTCGCAGCCCCGAGTTGGGCAACTCCGGTCCGCAGCGCATGCGCCGCATGGAGCAACCGGTCAAGCGAGCCATGCCTGCTCGTCGGCACCATGACAGACGCAACTCCACCCGGCGAGCGCTGACGAGATGTCGGCGACGACGACCGCAGCCGGATGTGGGCGGTGATCACCTTCGTTGAGGTACGTCGTAGCCGCTTATCAGCTCGCGGATGGCACTCGCGGACAGCGCCGTCTTCGTGACGAACCCCACCGCGGGACTTGCGGCCAACATCGCAGCAAAGTCCTCCTTGGCGTGCGCCGACATCAGAATCAGCGCCGATTGTGCTGCGGGAGAGTTGCGTTGACGAAGCTGCCGGGCCAGGTCGAATCCACTCTCGCCGCCGAGATCGACATCGATCAATGTGACGTCAGGGCGAAGCCGTTCAACGCTTCTAATCGCCTCTGCGCCGCTGGTCGTCACACCCACGACCGTGATGCCGTCGCGTTCGAGCAAGTTGGTTGCGGCAACGATGAAGTCGGGGCTGTCGTCGATGATGAAGCAGCGCAATGGCTTAACCCGCAGCGTCATGCCCCAATCTGGCTTAGCAGCACACATGCTGACATTCCCGCTAGCCGGATACTGTCCAGATGCCGCCCGGCCGACACAGGGTATAGCTGGCAGGTAAGCCGCTGTGAGGCTGGCGGGAAGTCATGATGGCCGGTACCACTGAGGATTTTTGTGTCTGCCGACGCCGTAGTGTCGGTATGGATGCGCGTTGACATGACGCCGGTGCGGCGGCCGGGGCCCGGGCGTGTTGAATCTAAGGGGAGATGAGCCGCCGTCTGGGTACACGTCAACTGCAATCCGCACCCACGGATCACGGAAAGTCCGTGACCACTAGCAAAGGAGTTCGGCGTTGAGCAACGTTCCTATGATTCAGCTGAATGATGGCTCCCACATCCCGCAACTCGGCTTCGGGGTATTTCAGATTCAGCCCGATGTGACTGCCGATGCGGTCAGAACGGCTCTGGAGATCGGCTACCGGCACATCGACACCGCGGAGATGTACCAGAACGAACGCGGTGTCGGGCAGGGCGTCCGCGACGCGGGTCTTGACCGTGGTGATGTCTACATCACCAGTAAGCTCAACAACGGCTTTCACCTTCCAGACGATGCACGCCGGGCGTTCGATGGCACGCTGAAGGCGCTAGGTAGCGACTACGTCGATTTGTTCCTCATCCATTGGCCATTGCCGACGCTGTACGACGGTGACTTTGTGTCGACCTGGCGGACCCTCGAGGAGTTCAGGAAGGACGGGAGGGCCCGCAGCATTGGGGTGTCCAACTTCCAGATCGCACACCTGCAGCGGTTCGCCCAGGAAACCGACACGACGCCGGCAGTCAACCAGATCGAGGCGCACCCGTATTTCACCAATGATGCCGTTCGTGCCTATGGAGCCGATCACGGCATCGCGACGGAGGCCTGGTCACCGATCGCCCAGGGCAAGGTGCTCGGCGATCCGCTGGTGCGGGGCATCGCCGACTCGACCGGTAGGACGCCGGCCCAAGTCGTGCTGCGCTGGCATATCCAGAGAGGCGACATCGTGTTCCCGAAATCGGTTACTCCCGAGCGGATCCGGGAGAACTTCGCGCTGTTCGACTTTGAACTGACCGATTCCGACATGTACGCGTTGACGGCACTGGATAAAGGCGAGACGGGTCGGACCGGTCCCAACCCGGATCAGTTCGATTACATCCCGCGCTAGGTTGGGCTGACGTGGTGTCGCCGTGGCTCGGCGCATAAGTTCGCTGCCGTTGAGATCGCGGCTCGAGGGGGATGTCGGCAGATGCGCTCGTCACCGAATGGCAAACACTCCCAACGAATTTCGCCGATTGCGGTACACGCGGACGTCGTCAACGCTCGACGTGGTCGAGAAGGGTGTTGGCCAAGATGGTCGTCGCACGGCTGGTGTATTGGGGCGCGGCGGTGGCGATGAATAGTGTCCAGGTGAGGGGAGGGCGCAGGCTGATGGTTCGCAGGTCGGGGAATCGGTTGGCGGCGCTGACGGGCAGGACCGCCGTTGCCAGCCTGTGGCGGACGAGCTCGGCGGCGATGGCGTAGTCGGCGACCTCGTAGGCGCTGACCGGGCGGGCGCCGATGGTCGTGAAGGCCGCATCGAGGCGCTGGCGTATTCCCCATCCGAGCGGGAATTGGATGATGTCTTCTCCGGTGAGGTCTGCGAGTTGGACGCGTGCGCGGTTGGCCAGCCGATGGCCGGATTCGCAGACGAAGACCATGGGTTCGTGTGTGAGCTCGCGGACCGCCACGAGCGGCGACGGCGTCGTCGAGATCGAGACCAGGGCCAGGTCCATCTGGCCGTCGGCGATGGCCGCGAGGTGTCCCGCCGAGCCGCTGAGGCTTTGCCGCAGGCGGACGGTGACCAGCGGGTTGAGGCGGCGAAACTGTTCCAGCGCCGCGGGCAGGTTCAAGGCTCCCCACGACATCAGCGTCCCGAGCGTGACTGTTCCCGTCAGCTGATCGCGATAATCGTCGACCGAGGATTGGGCGCGCTGCGCTGCGTGTATCACCTCGCGGGCGTGGTGGAGGAAGACCTCGCCGGCCGCGGTGAGGGCGATCTGGCGCTTGGTGCGGTCGAACAGTGCCACGCCGAGTTCTTTTTCCAGTTTGGCCACGGACGCCGACAGCGCCGACTGCACGACGTGAATCCGCTCGGCCGCCCGGGAGAAGTTCAGGTCGGCGGCCACGGCGGTGAAGTGCTCCAGATGGCGTAGCTCCACTCTTCAATTCTATCGCGATAAGCGATGGTTTATATCTCTTTTCTTCGTTGGACGCGATGGAAATTGCGGTGTTGTCTTAGAGGCATCAGACGACAACCATCAGTTCACGAGAGGACTTGACCATGCGCGCACTGCGATTCGACCACTTTGGTGACCCCGCCGTTCTGCGGGTTACAGACATGCCCGACCCGGCGAAGTCACCGCAGGAAGCGGTGATCCGGGTGGAAGCGGCGTCGGTCAACCCTTCCGATGTGAAAAACGTGACCGGGGCGATGGAAGCTACAGTGCTGCCACGCACCCCCGGGCGCGATTTCGCCGGCGTGGTGATCAGCGGCCCACCCGAATGGCAAGGAGTTGCGGTGTGGGGCACCGGCGGCGACGTCGGTTTCACCCGCGACGGTTCGCACGCCGAGTTGATGTCGGTGCCCGTGGCGGCGCTGGTGCGTAAACCCGAACGGCTCAGCTTCGAGGAAGCCTCCGCGGTCGGGGTGAACTTTGTGGTGGGCTGGCTCGGAGCGGTGGAAGCCGCGCAACTGGCCGACGGCGAGACGATCGCGGTCTTCGGCGTTTCCGGCGGGGTCGGAGGCGCGGTCGCACAGATCGCCCGCGCGGTGGGCGCCAGGGTGATCGGAGTAGACCGGCGTTCGCCCCGCCCGGACACCCCGGCCGCGGCCGTCATCGACGACTTCATCACCTTCGATCCGGCCGCGGACATCGGCGCCGAGATCAAACGGCTGACCGGCAACGCAGGCGCGCATGTGGTCTATGACACCGTGGGCGGGGTCACGACGCCGGCCGCACTGGCCTCACTCGCGCGCGGGGGCAGGCTCGTGGTCATCAGCGCCGTCGGTACTCGCAAGGTAGAGATCGATCTGATCGACCTCTACCGCAACGAAATTCGGATTTTCGGATCGGACAGCGCAAAACTCGGCGTCGTCGAATCCGCACGGCTCCTGGAACGGATCAGCCCAAATTTCGAATCCGGAACGTTTCGGCCACTTCCCGTCACCGCGAGCTATCCGCTCGACGAGGGTGTTGCGGCGTATCAGGCCGTCGCCGATCACTTTGCCGGCCGCGTCGTGATCCGGCCCTGAGCCTATCCACTTCAACCAGACCCATCCGAAAGAAGGGCAACACGATGTCTCTCGATCTGACCGAAGAAACCATCACCGAGGCCGTCCAGCGGACCTTCGACACGTCCACCGACGAGCGCTTCCGGCAGCTGCTCGTCTGCCTGGTGCAGCACCTTCATGATTTCGCGCGTGAGGTGCGGCTGACCGGCGAGGAATGGTTCACCGCTATGGATTTCCTTGAGCGGGTAGGCAAAATCTCCAGCCCAACCCGTCAGGAGGTGATGTTGCTATCCGACATCCTCGGGTTGAGCATGCTGCTGGACAGGATCAACCAGCACAGCGGGTCATCGGTCACCGCCTCGGCTCTGCTTGGTCCGTTCTATGTCGAGGGCCGGCCGACGGCTGAAAACGGGGCCGACATCTCCGACGGTGTCGCGGGTACGCCGATGTTCGTCACCGGCCGGGTCGTTAATGAGCGCGGCGGCCCGATCGCCGGGGCCCACGTCGACACCTGGCACAGCGACGGAGACGGCTTCTATGACGTTCAGCAGGCCGAGAAGCTGCACGACGAGTTTGCCATGCGGGCACTGCTGACCACCGACGACGACGGACGATTCTGGTACCGCTCGATCACGCCTCGCTATTACCCCGTGCCCACCGACGGCCCGTGCGGCGAAATCCTGCGTGCCGCAAACCGACCCATCATGCGGCCCCAGCATGTGCACTTCTGGTTCCACGCCGAGGGCTACCAGCCGCTGATCTCCCAGCTGTTCTATCGCGACGATCCCTACATCGGCCACGACGCGGTCTTCGCGGACGTGGAGTCGCTGCAGGCCGATTTCGTGCGGCATGAGCCCGGGATCGCCCCGGACGGAACGACCGTCGAGGAGCCGTTCGTGACTCTGGACTGGACCTTCGTCCTCGCCGCCGACACCTGCTCGTGACGAAAAATCAAGGAGCAAAACCAATGTCACGCATACCCCTCACCAGCGCCGAGCAGCCAGCCGAACCGATCCGCGAGTTCATGGCACGCCGTGGCGCTCTGAATGTGTTCCGGTTGCTCGCCAACGCCCCCGACGTGTTTATCGGTTGGGCGCAGATGGTCGATGAGCTGCTCGACAGCCCCACCTTCACCGCTCGGATGCGCGAACTGATCATCCTGCGGGTGGCCCACTTACAGGACTCACCCTATGAAGTCAGCCAGCACCTGGGCCTCGGGCGATCGGCCGGCCTGACAGATGTGCAGATCAACGCCATCATCGATGCCGGCGAATCGAACACCGCCGGGTTCAGCCGCACCGAACTCGCCGTGCTCGACGCGGTCACCGAGTTGTGCACCACCCGACGACTCCGCCAAGACTCCTTCGCCGTGATCCATGCCGTTCTTGGCGATGAGGTGCTCACCGAGTTGCTGATGATCGTCAGCTGCTACTACGGGCTGGCGCTGATGCTCAACGCCGCCGACCTCGACATCGACACCACCGCGCGGCTGCACGCCCGAACAGGAGGACACCCATGACCCGAATCGCTTATCGTCGGCCCGAAGAGATGACCGAGCGGGCCAGGGAGCTGACCCTCGAGCGCGGCAACCTCAACGTATACCGGGCGCTGGCCAACGCCGACAAGGTCTTCACCGGCTGGATGGAGGCCGGCCGTGCCGCGCTGACCAGCCCCGTGCTGCCCGCCCGGCTGCGCGAACTCGTCGTTTTACGCACCGCCTATCTGATGGACTGCCACTACGAGCTCGGTCAGCACACCGACGTCGCGCGCACGGCCGGAGTGAGTGTGCAGGAAATCAACGCGTTGATAGCCGAAACGGACTGGGAACAGGCCGATTTCAATGATACGGAACGCTCGGTCCTGCGCCTGACATCCGAACTGCTGACCGCCCGCAGCGTCTCGGGCACCTTGTTCGACCATGTGCGGGGCGCGCTCGGCTCCGAGGCCACCATCGAAATTCTCATGGTTATCGGCCGATACGCCGGCCTGGCGTTAATGCTCAATGCACTCGATGTCGATCTCGACGAAAGCGCCCGCCTGTCAACACCCATGGCGGACGGGCAAGATCATAGCCGCGGCATCCTCGAGGCGACGCGAGAGATGTAGATAATGGTCATTCGACTACCGGCCAGCATCCATTTTTTTCTGGTGGCTACCTGCAACCAACCCAGCCTTGCTTTATGAAGAAATGCGGCCTGAGAATGTATTATCTCAATCCGCCGATATGGTGACATATTGCACACCGACGCGGAGGAACATCTGTCCTGCTCAGATACGTTGAAACGGACGTCAACTCATCGTTGAGTCCGACATTTTCCGCAATGGCTCAGATAAGGAGTTAGCCATGACTGCGACAACGTATACGGCATCGATCAACCACCGTCGGGACGAGAATGGCGTGGGTAATTTTGCGGCATCATTATCGCTTGCCGAAGATCTCCAGCGGGTCCTCGTCGATTTGATCGAACTGCATTTGCAGGGCAAGCAGGCTCATTGGAACGTCGTCGGGACGAACTTCCGCGACCTGCATTTGCAGCTGGACGAGCTTGTCGACTTCGCCCGCGAGGGTAGTGACACGATCGCCGAGCGGATGCGCGCCCTAGACGCCGTCCCAGACGGCCGTTCGGACACAGTGGCGGCCAATACCAGCCTGCCCAATTTCCCGGCCGACGAGCTCAACACCGCGGAGGTCGTCGACCTGATCACAACTCGGACCTATGCGACTGTCGAAACCCTCCGCATGGTGCATGACGCGGTTGACGCCGAAGATCCCAGCACCGCGGACATCCTGCATGTTCAGATCGACGGGCTGGAGAAGCTCGCGTGGCTGATCAAGTCCGAAAACCGGAAGGTCTAGCACCTAAGCCTGCCCGACGCTAACCGTTGGCTTCCATCGATCCGTCGGTGGAAGCCAACGGTTATTAGCATCGCCCACAAGGGTGCACGTTCGTCGATCGCCGCCGGTCCGTCTTCGGTGGCTGGTGGGCCGGCGACACCGCGAGGGACGATGATCGAAGCAAGGAGGCCAACATGACGTATGCGTTCGACCCCGAGATCGCTCCCGCGGTTCCGCTGCTGCCCACCCTTGACGGCACCGACCCCGTGGCCGCCCGCGCATTTCTGTCACAGATGATCGCCCAGTTACCGGCCCCCGACACGACAGGCGTGCAGTTTGAGGACCGTAGGATTCCCGGCGGCCCCGGTGACCCGGAGGTGACGATTCGGATCTACCGGCCGGACGAGCGCAGCGGACCCGCGGCCGTCTACAGCGTTCACGGCGGCGGGTTCATCTCGGGCGACCTCGAGACCGAACACGCTTTGAACATCACGCTCGCGCGCGAACTCGGCGTCGTCGTTGCAGCGGTCGATTACCGGCTTGCCCCGGAGACGCGGTTTCCCGGGCCGCTTGAGGACGTCTACGCCGGACTCGTGTGGACCGCAGAACACGCAGGCGAACTTGGCATCGATCCCGGGCGCATCGCCGTCCACGGCGCCAGCGCGGGCGGAGGGCTGTGTGCCGGACTGGCGCTGCTGGCCCGCGACCGCAAAGGTCCACACATCGCCTTTCAGTTCCTGGCGGTGCCTGAGCTTGATGACCGGCTCGCCACAGCCAGCATGACCGCCTTCACCGACACCCCGCTGTGGAACCGGCCCAATGCG
>NZ_JBKQOI010000279.1:0-56335 GCF_052145595.1 Mycobacterium sp.
CGGTGCCCGACGAACACCACGTCGAATGACGGAATGCGTTGCAGCACTTCGTAGGGACCCACAGCGTCGAGTGCGGTGAACCGGGGAAACAGCGGGATTGCGACCAGCATCACGCGTGTGCCGGGTCCGTCGCTGTTTCGGTGCGGGGTTGAGTTGCGGTTTCGGACGCCCGTGCGGCCGACCGCCGCAGCCCGGGCGGACACAGCCAGTCAGGCAGCCAACCGGGCGGGGCGTCGGGCGCGCGGTCGAAAGAGCCGCCCGCCGGATCGTCCACGCGCCGGTCCCAGCGCACCAGATCCTCGTCGGGCCGGTAGATCTGCCGAATCACCAGAGCGCACAAGGCCACGACCGCGATGTCACGCAGCAACACCGACGTGGTGAAGAACTGCTCCGGCAGGCCGCGGTTCGGGTTCCCATACAGGAAGTACATCCGCGGCACCCAAACCAGCGCGTCAATCGTCATCCACGCCAGCAGTATCCGGCGATCCGGCAAAGCCAGCACCGCCAGCGGTACCAGCCACAGGGAGAACTGGGGGCTCCATACCTTGTTGGTCAACAGAAATACCGCCACCACCAGGAACACCAGCTGAGCCACCCGCGGCCGTTGCGGAGCGGTCAGGACGACGTAAGCGATTGCCGCGCAACACACCGCGAACGACACCGCGACTACCGCGTTCAGCACCGTGGGCGGCTCCCAGAAGCCTAGCTTGGGGTCGAAACCGCGCCAGCCGGTGAAGGATTTCACGACGTTGTACACCGAGTCCATGTCGTCGCCGCGCCGGGTGTTGAGCCGGAAGAACTCCGACCAACCCCGCGGAAAGAGCAACAACACAGGCAGATTCACCAACAACCAGGTTGCCGCGGCGACCCCCGCGGTGCGCGCCAGGGCACCCAGGCGACCGGTCCGGATACCCAGCACCAACATCGGGACCAGGAACAGCAGCGGGTACAGCTTGGCCGCAGCGCCCAATCCGATCAGTACCCCGGCAAGCACCGGTTTACGTCGCGCCCATGCCAGCAGTCCGCCCATCGCCAATGCCGTTGCCAGCGCGTCGAAGTTGGTGAAGATCTGAAAGATCACCAACGGCGAGGCGGCCACCAGGGCCGCATCCCATATCCGGCGCCCGGACAGGCCCGCGGTGGCCCAGACGGTTGCCAACCAGGCCAGCGCCAGCCCGAATGCCGCGACGTCAAAGAACACCACCACCTCGGCGACCACCGGAAGGGGGACGAGCTTGCCCAGCGCGGTGTAGGTCTTGGCCACCGCCATCGATGCGTACTGATAGACGCCGGTCAGCACCGGATACTCCATGTACCGGACCGCGGGCCGGCCGTCGTAGCGGGTCTGCGGTGTGCCGCTGGCGTCACTCTCGATCCAGCTCGACTTGTAGGGAAACTTGCCCTGGCTCAACAACTCCGCACCGTAGAGGGGCACCGTATCGGAGTAGCACAACTCGTAGTAGGCGCGTTGGTTTTCCCAGTTGGCGACCCGTTGGTCGCCCGCCCCGGTGCCGGTGCTCTGCAGGCAGGCCGCCTTCGTCGACCAGCCGAGCGCCAGGAACACCAGCGCGATCACAAACATCACCCGCACCGGGGTCATCAGACGAGTGCGGCCGATCAACGCGTGCCGGCCCACCGGTCCCCCCACGACGTCCGCCAGGGCGGCACCCAAAAAGTCGGTGCGGCTGGGGCAATCGCGGTTGTCGGCGCTACGCAGATCGGCGGCCAGCGGCCGCGCCGAAATGGGGGGTATGGCAGCGCTCTCCTGCTGAGCGCCGGTCACGGTGGCGGTGAGGGAGCTTGCGGGCCGCCCGGCGGGACGCCCGGCTCATTGCCGCCCGGCGGGGGCGGGCCGGCAGTAATCGTCGTGGGTGGACCGACCGGAATGGTGATGCCCGGCGCCACCTCGATCGTGGGCTGGATGACGGTCTCCGAAGGCGGCGGGGGCGGCGGGGGCGGCGCAGCCGGCACACCCGCGTAACCACCGATCTCACTCGGCTTGGGGAAGGTCTCGTTGGGGGTGCCCTTCAGGGCGCCGTCCATGGTCGACCTCCAGACGTCGGACGGCAGGCCGGAGCCGTAAACCTCTGCGCCCGAGGCCGTTACCAGTGGCACATTGTCCTGGACGGTACCCACCCAGACGGCCGTCGACAGCGACGGCGTGTATCCGACCATCCACGCATCCTTATTGGCCTGCGTGTCACCCAACTGCACCGTCCCGGTCTTGGCTGCCGACGCACGTCCGCCGGCCAAATTGTGGCCACGTGAATAGCCGGCAATCGGCTGCATCGCGGCGGTGACGTTGTCAGCGACGCCCCTATCGATGCGCTGCTCGCCACCGTTGTCCGAACTACCGGCGTCGAAAAGCACTTGGCCTTCCGCATTGACGACCTTTTGCACCAGATGCGGCCGGTGATAAACGCCGGACGCGGCCAGCGTCGCGTACGCCGAAGCCATGTCAATCGGCCGAGTTTGGTACTGGCCCAGCACAATCCCGTTGTTCGGCGGTCCGCCCTTGCCATCCTCGGACAGCGTGTGCGCTACGCCGGGAAAGCTGGTCGCGATACCGGCTTGATGCGCCGCGTCCGCGACGGCCTGCGGTCCGCCCTTCAGTTTGAGCATCAGTCGGTAATAGGCGGTATTGAGCGAAAGCTTGAGCGCCTCGGCGATGTTGCAAGTCCCGCAGCTCTCGCCGTCGACGTTGGTGATCTTGATCCCGTCGACGGTGAGCGGGGAACTGTCGACCTGGTAGCCCAGGCCGATCCCCTGCTCGAGCGCGGCAACGAGAGCGAACACCTTGAACGACGATCCGGTCTGCAGCCCCGCCTGGGCGAAGTCGAAACCGTTGGCATCCGAACCGCCGTAGTAGGCGCGTATCGCGCCGTTGTGCGGATCGATCGAAACCGCGGCGGACCGCATGTCGGGGTCCTGCCCGTCGAGGTACTTCGATACCGCCTTCTCCGCGGACTGCTGGGCTTTGGGGTCGATCGTGGTGGTGACCTGCAGCCCTTGGGTGTTCAGCGTCTGCTCGTCGATGTTGAACAGCTCCATCAACTCTTTGGTCACCTGGCGCTCGACCAGACCGTTGGGGCCGGTGGTCTGGTTCTGCGCGCGGGCCTGATCGGGCGGCACAGTCGCGGGAAACACCTGTGCCGCACGGTCACCCGGCGACAAAGCTTTGGTCTCCACCATGCCGTCGAGCACCCAGTTCCAGCGGTCCGCCGCACCCTTGGGATCGACGGCCGGGTCCAGCGAGGACGGCCGCCGGATCAGCGCCGCCAGCAGTGCCCCCTCCGAGACGGTGAGCTGCTCGACCGGTTTGTCGAAATAGGCCTTGGCGGCGGCCGAAATTCCGTAGGCGCCGCGGCCGAAGTAGATGATGTTCAGATAGGCCTGCAGCACATCGTCTTTGGACCACTCCTCCGACATCTTGGTGGCGATGACCAGTTCTTTGGCCTTGCGCATCAAACCGCTGAACCCGTGTTGGGCCGAACCGACCAGTGCGTTCTTCACATATTGCTGGGTGATCGTCGAGCCACCCTGGAGGTCGCCGGCGCCGAAGAGGTTGTTGTCCACCGCCCGCGCGAATCCGCTGAACGAAAAGCCCGGGTTGGAATAGAAGTTGCGGTCCTCGGCGGCGATCACCGCCTGGCGCACGTGCACGGGCACTTGGCTGATGTTGACGTCGACCCGATTGCCCTCGGGTGGAACAATTTTGGCGATCTCCGAACCGTCGCTGGCCAGGATTGTCGAGACCTGGTTGGTACGGATGTTGCCCGGCTTCGGGACGTCGACGATGAAGTACGCCATGGCGAAGGTGACGATCGGCAATAGCACCAGCACGGCTGCGGCGAGGTACGCGGCCCGTCGCACCCACAGCCAGTTGACCTGCTGGACCCAGTCCCGGCCGGCCCTCGGTCCGGGGACCATGTCGTCTGGCCCACTTGCCCCGTCGGGCCTCCGGGGCGGGGGCGGAGGTCCTTCCGGCGGCCGACGTCCGTGCATCGGCCCGTCGCGCCGGGCAGACCCGGAAGACGCTGCCGCCCGGTCGTCCAGCGCGGCCTTGACCTCCTCAAGCGCATCCCGTTGCAGCGGTGCCGACGGGGGACCCTCCAGCGCGGCCTTGACCTCCTCGATGGGGTCGGGCCGGCGATACGACCGGTCATCGATGACGGGCGGGAGGATCGTAGTCAGCCGGTCGTCGGGGGGAACCTGGCGGCGATGGCCGGAGCCCGGGCTCCCGCCCGCGGTGTCCGGGTCGCGACGGTCCGGATTGTCCGGGCGGTCGGTACTCGCGTGTTTGCCCACGCGCTCAGTCGCTGATTCGTTCGCGTCACTGGACGACTGGTCGTGGCGCCCTTCGTTATTCAATGTTGTTCAGTGGCCGTCCGGGCGCCGTCACGCGCCGCCCTCGTGCCGCCGGTGCCCTTGGGCGGGCGTGCCGCACCCATCACATACGACCTCACGAGGTGATTCCAGCTGCAGGTTCGGCACACCTCCACCACGTGGACCGAAAACTCCTGGAAGCGGGTTGCCAACAAGACCAACTCCTCGGCCGTGCGCGCCGAGCCCGACACCGCACCGAGGTGGTCGCCGAATACCCACGACACCAGGGTGAGCTGCTCCTTTCGGCAGATCGGGCACATCACCTGGCTCTGCTTCCCGTGAAACTTCGCCGCGCGCAGCAAATAGGGGTTAGCGTCACACACTTCGGACACGCCGGTGCGGCCCGAGTACACCTCGGCGAGCAGGGACCGCCGCCGAAGCGCGTAATCCACCACCTGTCGCTGCAGTCGCACGACCACCAGAGTACGTGGCGATCCCCACCACCGATACGCAACCAAGGCTGTCGCCGGCGCGAGCCGCATCGATCGGCCGCCGCATTTCGTGCCGAACTGCGGCCGGACTTCTACGATCATCCGCGTGGCGAAATGGGTTGGGACACCGCTAGCCGGTGGGGTAACGACCCGCGCCAAAGACGCCGACCGGCAAGACACCTGCAAGATCCTCGACAACGCCCTGAACGACGGTGAACTCTCCATGGAGGAGCACCGGGAACGAATCAGCGCGGCCACAAATGCCGTCACCCTGCGCGACTTGCAGGCCTTGGTCGACGATCTGCAGACCGACAGCGCCCCGCTGCACGTGCCCGCCGTCAAGTCGCCGAAGTTGGGTGGGTGGGGTGTTCTGGCCGCCGCCCTCGTCGTGTCGGTGCTGCTGGGCGTCGGCATCGGCTGGGGCCTCTACGGCAACACCCGTTCGCCACTGGACTTCACGACGGATCCCGGGGCCAAACCCGACGGAGTTGGCGCCGTGGTGCTGACCGCGCCCACGCAACTGCATTCGGTCGGCGGGCTCACCGGCCTGATGGAGCAAACACGCAAGAGGTTCGGGAACACCATGGGATTCCGGCTGGTGGTCTACCCGACCTACGCGGTACTCGACCGCCCCGACCCCTCCGACGACCGGCGGGTGCTGGCGTACGACTACCGCGGCGGATGGGGCGACCCGACCAGCTCCGCCAAGAGTGCCGCCGACGGCCCCGATGCGGTCGACCTCGGCAAATTCGACATACCGGCGACCGTGGGCATCTTGCGCGGGGCTCCGGAGAGCCTCCACATGAAGCGGTCCGACGTCAAAACCGTGTATCTGATCATTGAGCCCGCAGCGGACCCCACCACCCCCGGAGCGCTGTCGCTGTCGATGTACGTCTCCGGCGATTACGGCGGCGGTTACATCGTCTTCGCAGGTGACGGCACCATCAAACAGGTGAATTTGCCGTCTTAGCGGCTGGTTTCCCGACGCCGACGCTGTGACTAATAGAGCACCAACACCAGGTTGTGTTGTGGCGAATATATCGAAACGATACGATGGCGCGAGGCGTCGCACCGTCGTAACTGACCATGCAAAGGAGGTGGCTCGATGCTGGAGCTCGCCATCCTGGGCCTCCTGATCGAATCGCCGATGCATGGCTACGAATTGCGCAAGCGGCTGACCGGCCTGCTCGGTGCGTTTCGGGCGTTTTCGTACGGCTCGCTCTACCCCGCCCTACGGCGCATGCAGGCCGAAGGGCTGATTGCCGAAAATGCCGCACCGGCCGGCACCCCGGTACGGCGGGCCCGTCGCGTCTACCAACTGACTGACGCGGGTCGTCACCGCTTCGGCGAGCTGGTGGCCGACACCGGCCCGCATAACTACACGGATGACGGCTTCGGGGTCCACCTGGCGTTCTTCAACCGCACTCCCGCCGAGGCGCGGATGCGAATCCTGGAAGGCCGCCGCCGTCAGGTCGAGGAACGCCGAGAAGGCCTGCGCGAGGCGGTGGCGCGGGCCAGCAGTTCGTTCGACCGCTACACCCGCCAGCTTCACCAACTGGGGCTCGAGTCCAGTGAGCGTGAAGTCAAGTGGCTCAACGAGCTCATCGCCGCGGAGCGGGCAGCTCCCGGCCTTTCCGAACAGACGTAAACCCCGTCACCAGTCCAGCAGCAAACAACACCCAGGACATCCGAAGTTAGGAGAACGCCCTATGAGTGAGAACAAGCCGTTACGGGCGCCGGAGGCGTCGACGGAGGTACGAGTCGCCATTGTCGGCGTCGGGAACTGCGCGTCCTCGCTGGTTCAGGGCGTCGAGTACTACCACAACGCCGACGGAACATCGACGGTACCGGGGCTGATGCATGTGCGGTTCGGCCCGTACCACGTTCGCGACGTCAAGTTCGTGGCGGCCTTCGACGTAGACGCCAAGAAGGTCGGCTTCGACCTGTCGGAGGCGATCTTCGCGTCGGAGAACAACACGATCAAGATCGCCGACGTGCCGCCCACGAACGTGACTGTGCAGCGCGGCCCCACCCTGGACGGCATCGGCAAGTACTACGCCGACACCATCGAGTTGTCGGACGTCGAGCCCGTCGACGTGGTGCAGGTGCTGAAGGACGCGAAAGTCGACGTGCTGGTGTCCTACCTGCCGGTGGGCTCCGAAGAGGCCGACAAGTTCTACGCCCAATGCGCCATCGACACCGGCGTGGCGTTCGTCAACGCGTTGCCGGTGTTCATCGCCTCGGACCCGGTGTGGGCCAAGAAGTTCGCCGACGCCGGGGTGCCGATCATCGGTGACGACATCAAGAGCCAGGTCGGCGCCACCATCACCCACCGGGTGATGGCCAAGCTGTTCGAGGACCGCGGCGTCCAGCTGGACCGCACCATGCAGCTCAACGTCGGCGGCAACATGGACTTCCTCAACATGCTCGAACGTGAGCGGCTCGAGTCGAAGAAGATCTCCAAGACTCAGGCGGTCACGTCGAACCTGCAGCGCGAGTTCAAGACCAAAGACGTGCACATCGGACCGTCCGACCACGTCGGCTGGCTCGACGACCGCAAGTGGGCCTACGTCCGGCTGGAAGGCCGTGCCTTCGGCGATGTGCCGCTGAACCTCGAATACAAGCTAGAGGTGTGGGACTCGCCGAACTCGGCCGGAGTCATCATCGACGCGGTGCGGGCGGCCAAGATTGCGCTCGACCGCGGCATCGGCGGACCAGTGGTCCCGGCGTCTGCCTACCTGATGAAGAGCCCGCCGAAGCAGTTGGCGGACGATGTCGCGCGGGCCCAACTGGAAGACTTCATCATCGGGGCCGACTAGCTCGCGCTAACTCGCGAACGTCGAGTTGTTGGGCCGAACCCAAGCGAGGAAATCGCCCAACAACTCGAAGTTCGGCCTTCTTGATGGCATCCCGCCGAAGGCTATGCTGTGCAACTGCTTAGCATTAGTCGCAGAGCGGAAGCCGCAGGAGTAGAGATGGCATCAACCGGTTCGACGACCGTTCAGCCCGCCGCTTTCCTTCGAACGACCCTCCCCCTCGACCTGTCCCGGCTCCAAGAGTTGGACGGTGGCCGCTACCACTCGATATGGCTCCCCGATCACATGGTCAGCTTCTGGCCGGACTCGATCTGGACCCCGGAATTCACCGATCTCGCCAGCGCCTCGCCATCGCCGCACCGCCACCTCGACGGGCTGGCGGTAGCGGCCGCAGCTGCGGTGCTGACCGAGAAAGTGCCGCTCGTCAGCGCCGTCGTCGATACGGTGCGCCGCCACCCCTCCCTGTTGGCCCAGACAGCGCTGACCATCGATCACCTCGCCAAGGGACGTTTCATCCTCGGCCTGGGCAGCGGCGAGAGCGAGAACATCTTGCCCTACGGGTTCGAATTTTCCCGGCCGGTCAGCCGTTTTGAAGAAGCGCTGACGGTGATCCGCCTGCTGTGGGAAAGCGATGGCCCGGTCGATTTCGACGGTCGGTTCTACTCGCTGCACCACGCCCGATTGGACACCGAACCGTATGAGGGCCGGCTGCCGGAAATCTGGATCGGTGCCAGTGGCCCGCGGATGCTCGATATCGCCGGCCGGTACGCCGATGGGTGGTGGCCGGCCGGCGCCTGGACACCGGATCATTACGCCGAGATGCTCTCCGCGGTGAGGGCTTCCGCCGAGCGCGCCGACCGCGATCCGATGGCGATCACGCCATGCTTCATCCAAGTGTGTCTGATCGGACGGGACGAGGACGCCCTCGCCGAGATCCTGGAAGCACCCCTGGTCAAGGCGTTTCTGTTGCAGGTATCCGCAGAAACGTTGCGCGGCTTCGGGTTCGAACACCCGATGGGCGAAGACTGGCACGGATTTCACGACATCGACCCGGCGGTGCTCACCCGTGACCGGATCGTTGAGTTCCTGGCCAACGCGCACCCCGAGATGATCCTCGCCGTCGTGCCGCACGGGACACCCAAGGAGGTCGCGAAGATCATCAAGACGTTTGTGGACGCGGGTTTGCGCGTGCCAAAAATCCTCGACTACGGTGCCATGGCCGGGCTGAAATACGCTGAGACTTCGGCAGCGAACGTCCGGGCGGCCGAAGACGAGCTCATGCAGCTGTGCGGAACCCAATCGTGACCGAACCCTTGGACGCGTCAGAGATGCTGCGTACCGCGGAGGCCGACACCGGACTGCACGACTACGGCGACCCCACATTGCCGGAGCGCTTCGCCGTCGCCGTCGACCACTTGAACGGCCTCGGCATGGACGCCGACGGCAAATGGCAAGCGGCGCAGGTATGTCGGTGGCTGTTGACATCGCGTCTCGAGTTCATCGAAGACCGCAACCGCTACCCGATCGGCAGCGAAGTGATCGAGGCGCCGATGTTCGTCACCGGCGAACCGCGTTCGGGTACAACGCTCATGCACGCGCTGATGTCCATGGATCCGCACGGGCGCGCACTGCGCTTCTGGGAAGTCATGTATCCGTCGCCACCGCCGGGCCTCGCCGCTCCCGACGACGCGCGACGTGACCGGGCCGATGCCGACTGGCGCGAGATCAACGCCAAGATGCCCAAATGGCTGCACAGCCACCCCTATAACGACATGCTCGGCGACGGACTGCCCGAAGATGAGCGCACCTGGGCGTTCGATTTCCGGGTTATGACACCGACGGCATGGTGGCGGGTGCCGATGCAGTCACTGGTCGGCGGCCTGGCAACCGATCCGATGGCACAGTACCGGCTGCACAAAGCCATGTTGCAGCAGCTGCAATACCAACGGCCGCGGAAATACTGGGTGTTAAAAGGTTTTCACGGTTTCCGGCTCAAGGAACTGTTCGACACGTACCCCGACGCCAATATGGTCTGGCTGCACCGGGATCCGGTACAGGTCGCCGCGTCACGAACCATGATGATGGCCGACATCATGGACGGCGTCGTCGGGCCGGTCGACCTGCACGCCGAGGCGAAGAGGCATCTCGAGATGACGCGCGCCAGCATCGCCAACACGATGAGCAATCCCCTGGTCGAAGATCCGCGCATCCTGCACGTTCGCTACACCGACTTCATCGCCGATCCGGTCGCCACGGTGCGGCGCTACTACACGTTCTGCGGCCGTGAGCTGACGGCCGAGGCCGAATCGGCAATGCGCGCCTATCTGGCCACCAACCGCGGTGACCGCTACGGCAAATTCAAATACTCCACCCAGCTGCTGATCGATGTCGGCGAGGACCTCGATGCGCTGCACGCGGAATTCCGGCCGTTCCGTGAGCGATTCGGCGTCGCGATCGAGATCCGGGCGTGACGTGACGGTCCATGAACGTCTGTCCGTGCACAACGTGACTTTCTACGGCGCACCGCTGGCCGACCTCGAGGCTTACTGGGCGACGCTCGGTGTGTCGCGGCTGAGCATCCTGGACAGTCAACTGCTCGACCCGGGGTTTCCAATGCTGTTGCAGCGCAACCACTACACCGTGGAAGCGGTCTATCACCTATTCGCGGGCGGCGGGCTGTCCAGCGACCCCCAAGCCGCGCGGGACGCGCTGCGCACCGTGATCGACGCCGCGGCCGACGCCCGCGCGCGCACCGTCTACCTGCTCACCGGTGGCCGCGGCGCCCTGACGTGGGAACAGGCCGCCGAACGGTTCTGCGCCATGGTTACCCCCTGTGTGGCGCACGCGAGGGCGGCCGGCGTCGCGCTGGCCATTGAGAATGCGTCCAGTCTGTACGCCGACATCCATATCGCCCACACGCTGCGCGACACCGTCACACTGGCCGAGATGGGCGCGCTGGGTATCTGTATCGACGTGTTCCACTGTTGGGCGGAGGGCGATTTCGAGGCGATGGTGCAGCGCGCGCTGCCGCGCACCGAACTCATCCAGCTCAGCGACTACGTACTGGGCGACCGCGCGCTGCCCGGCCGGGCGGTGCCCGGCGACGGCACGATTCCGATCGAAGCATTCGTCGCCCAAGCTCTCGCCGGAGGCTACGCGCACGGATTCGACCTGGAACTGATCGGACCCCGAATTGACCAAGAGGGTCGCCTCGAAGCCGCCCGGCGCGCGTGCGATGTCGTCGGGGCGATGCTCGACAGATTGGGTGCGTGACATGGCTTACGGTGACGGCCCCGACGACGCGGCGCTGCAAGCCGCGTGGACCGAATTCTGCGCGCGGCTGCAGCGCGCGGGCGATCACGTCTTCAAAGATGCCAACCCCGCTTCGGGTGTGCAGCGCGTCGACGCATTCCGCTTTCTCACCCAGAACCTGGGTCAGGCGTTCGATCTGGCGCTCGAAACCCGCGACACCCGCTACCCGGTGGTACACACCTTCTGCGGCCCGACCCGCAAGCTGGGCGGCGACTGCGCCGACTTCACCTACCAGCAAGTCTGGATCGACGGACGATCGACCTACCGGCTGACCGGCAGCCGCGGCACCTCACGATTCTTCAACATCACGGTCCAGGGCCCACGCGTACCCGGGCCGGGCGTGCTGCACGAGCCCTTCGGGGACACACCAGAGGCCAACCTGTTCGGCCATCAGCTCAGCATCGGTGACGACGGACAATTCGAGCTCTACATCGGTGGCCCCGAGCGTGGGCCGAACTGGCTGCCCACCACGCCGGGATCACGAAAGCTGTTCATCCGCCAGGGCTTCGATCGTTGGGATGAGCTGCCCGCACGGATACGGATCGAGCGGATCGACATGGCCTCCCCTAAGCCGCTGCCCGCGCCTGACGCCATGATCGAGGCGATGGGCTGGGCCGGTGATTTCGTCACCGGTCTGATGTCCGACTGGCCCGAGTTTCCGTTCACCCACGGAGGCGTCGACGCCGAGCATCCCAATACATTTCCCCGGCCAGCCACGACCGACGCCGACAGCAAGCGCGGCCGAGCCGCCGCCAACATGTATTGGGAGCTTGCACCCGACGAGACGCTGATCATCGAATTCGACGCCCACGACGGGCTGTGGATGCTCACCAACATGGGTGTCTTCTTCAACAGCATGGACTACCTGTACCGCCCGGTGAGCTACACGCCGAGCCGCACGAAAATCGACCGGGACGGCCGGATCCGTCTGGTCATGGCTCACCGTGATCCGAACGTCCACAACTGGTTGGACACCCAGGGCTTCGAACGCGGCAACCTGACCTACCGGCACATGCTCGAAGGTGAACCCGTCGTGCTGCACACCCGAACGGTCAAGCACGACGAGCTGATGAGCGCGCTCCCCGCAGACACCGCCATGGTGACCGCGGCGGAACGCACCGCCGCGATGTGGGAACGATTCCACGCCATTCGGCGTCGCTACGCCGCCTAGCTGTCCTCTAGTGTCAGGAATCGTGACCGAGAATTCTGAGGACGGACTGGCGGGATTATCTGAGTTCTCGCTGCTGTCCGAGAACGCCGAGCAGGCCGGCGCCGCGGGCCCACTACCGCACGTGGAGCGGCTCGAGGCGGGCATCGGGGAAAGCAGAATCAGCGCACTGCGCTGGCGCACTAGCTCATCTCAAGATCCCCCGCGGATCGTCTTCCTCCATGGCGGCGGGCAGAACGCGCACACCTGGGACACCGTGATCGTCGGTCTCGGCGAGCCGGCGCTGGCGGTGGACCTTCCCGGGCACGGCCATTCGGCGTGGCGTGAAGACGGCGACTACTCACCACAGCACAACGTCGTCGCGTTGGCCCCGGCGCTGCGCGAGCACGCGTCGACCGCCGACCTCGTTGTGGGAATGTCGCTGGGCGGGCTGACCGCGATACGGCTGGCCGCGGCGGCGCCCGAACTGGTCCATGAACTCGTCCTGATCGACGTCACCCCATCGGCATTGCAACGGCACGCGGAGCTGACCGCCGAGCAGCAGGGGACGGTGGCGCTGATGCACGGCGAGCGGGAATTTCCCAGCTTCCAGGCCATGCTCGACCTGACCGTCGCCGCGGCGCCGCACCGCGAGGTGAAGGCGTTGCGTCGCGGCGTGTTCCACAACTCGCGCCGGCTCGACAATGGCAACTGGACGTGGCGCTACGACGCCATCCGCACCGTGCCCGACTTCGCCGGTCTGTGGGACGACGTGGACGCGCTGTCGGCGCCGGTCACCCTGGTGCGCGGCGGCGCGTCGGGCTTCGTCACCGACGAGGATGCCGCTGAACTCGGCCGTCGCGCAACGCATTTCCGCACGGCGCACATCGTCGAGAATTCCGGTCATTCCGTGCAAAGCGACCAACCTCGCGCGTTGATCGACATCCTGCGCGGGGTGCTCGACGCATGACTATCCGCATAGGGGTGCAGCTGCAGCCGCAGCACGCCCCGCACTACCGCCTTCTCCGCGACGCCGTTCGCCGCTGTGAGGACATCGGTGTCGACATCGCATTCACGTGGGATCACTTCTTTCCGCTCTACGGCGATCCCGACGGCCCACACTTCGAATGCTGGACGGTCCTCGGTGCCTGGGCCGAGCAGACGTCGCGCATCGAGATTGGCGCCCTGGTGACGTGCAATTCCTACCGCAATCCGGAACTGCTGGCCGACATGGCGCGCACCGTCGACCACATTTCCAACGGGCGCCTCATCCTGGGCATCGGTTCGGGCTGGAAACGCAAGGACTACCGCGAGTACGGCTACGAGTTCGGCACCGCCGGCAGCCGCCTCGACGACCTGGCGGCGGCGCTGCCCCGGATCAAGGCGCGGCTCGGCAAGCTCAATCCCCCACCCACCCGCGACATCCCGGTGCTGATCGGCGGCGAGGGTGAACGCAAGACGCTGCGACTGGTCGCCGAACATGCCGGCATCTGGCACAGCTTCACCACCGCCGAAACCTACCCGCAGAAGTCGGCGGTGCTGGCCGAGCACTGCGCTGCGATCGGGCGGGACCCGGCCAGCATCGAGCGGTCGGCCGCGGTCGGGGGCGAGACCGATATCGGGCGGGGTGACGGTGCCGATGGGCTGATTGCCGAGGCTGAGGCCCTCACGGCCCTGGGTGTGACCGTGCTGACCGTCGGCTGCAGCGGTCCGGATTACGACCTCGGCGCGGCGGAGACGCTGTGTCGCTGGCGCGATAGGCCCTGAGAAAGCCATTGAGAAACAGATATCGCCCGTCGGCTCACGTTTGCCTGCGCTTCATCCGCCAAACATCTGGAAGCACGCGCCAAGTCATGAGAAACTTCTCAGCGCTAGGTGCCCAGAAGCGCGTTTGAAAAGAGACGCAAAAGCGAATGCCAAAGAAATATGGGGTCAAAGAAAAGGACCAGGTTGTTTCGCACGTCCTCAACCTGGTGCTGACCGGGAAGCTGCGCAGCGGCGACCGGGTGGACCGCAATGAGATCGCGATCGGCCTGGGAGTCAGCCGCGTTCCGATTCAAGAGGCGCTGGTCCAGCTCGAACACGACGGGATCGTGTCCACCCGCTATCACCGCGGTGCGTTCGTTGAGCGGTTCGACGAAGACACCGTCATGGAGCATCACGAACTCGACGGCCTGCTCAATGGCATTGCCTCGGCGCGCGCGGCCACCAACCCCACGCCAAGGATCCTCGGACAACTCGACGCGCTCATGCGATCGTTGCGCTCCGCCAAGGAATCACGGGCGTTCTCGGAAATCGCCGGGGAATACCGGCGGACCATCAACGACGAGTACGCGGGACCGCGGCTGCACGCCACGATTCGCGCGTCGCAAAACCTCATCCCCCGGGTTTTCTGGATGACCTACCAGATGAACCGCGACGACATGTTGCCGTTCTACGAAGACGAGACCTCCGCAATACACCGGCGTGACCCCGAAGCCGCGCGGGCCGCGTGCGTCGGCCGGTCCTACCTGATGGCCCAGACCATGTTGGCCGAACTGTTTCGACGCAGAGTGTTCTCCGCACCCGACGACATCGGCCAAGTCGTTCCGGGCCACATTGGGGTACTCGCCGCGGCCGATGCGGCCCGCGGCGAGCCATCGATCGCGCTCTGAACCGGTTATAAACCTGCCGATCCGCCCGCTGGCCGATACGGTTAGCGGTGATGAGTTTGTGCGTGGGCCGGCGCGCCAGGCGCGGCGAAAAACTGCTGGGACTGACCGCGACAATCCTGATCTTGTGCGGCCTGGTGTTGGCTGCACCGGCCACGCCCGCGCTCGCCGATATGAACCAATGTGCGCCACCCGGGTTGGATAGTGCGAGCGTCTTGCCGAAAGACCTGACCACGCATCCTGACGTGGGCCACGAGGACGACCACGACACGACGGCAACCGTCGAGCCGCTGAGCGCGGTGAACATCGGAGCATTGGGGCTGAGCACGCCGGGCGTCCTGACGGTGGGGACGCTGTCGGATGCCCCGCCGAACATCTGTGTCAATTCCGCCGGGGAGTTCACCGGCTTCGACAACCAGCTGTTGCACGCCATTGCCGACAAGCTGGGCCTGCAGCTCCGCTTCTTCGCCACCGACTTCTCCGGGCTGCTCGCCCAGGTGGCGTCCCGGCGCTTCGATGTCGGCTCGGCGGCGATCAAGGCGACCGACGCGCGGCGACGCACAGTCGCCTTCACCAACGGCTACGACTTCGGCTACTACTCGCTCGTGGTGCCGGCGGGCTCTGCGATCACCAAATTCAACGAGCTGGCCGCCGGCCAGCGCATCGGAGTGGTTCAGGGCACCGTCGCGGAGTCGTACGTTGTCGACACCCTGCACCTGCAGCCGGTGAAGTACCCCGGCTATGCCACCCTGTACGCCAGCCTCAAGGCCCGCCAGCTCGGCGCGTGGGTGGCGCCCGGAACTCTGGCATCGACCGTAATCCGGCCGGGCGACCCGGCGGTGCTTGTCGCGAACACTTACAGCCCAGGCAATTTCGTGGCCTATGCGGTCGCCAAGGACAACCAGCCGCTGGTCGATGCGCTGAACTCTGGGCTGGACGCCGTCATCGCCGACGGTACCTGGGCGAAACTTTACTGCCAGTGGGTGCCGCGGACACTGCCGCCTGGCTGGAAACCCGGGTCGAAAGCCGCCCCTGCTCCACACCTGCCGAACTTCGCCGCGATCACCGCGCACCAGGATCGCCACCCGGTGGCCCCGGCTGTGCCGAAGTCGGCGCTTGCCCAGTTACGCGACTCCTTCTTCGACTGGGATATGTACCGCGAATCCATCCCCATTCTGTTGACCACGGGGCTGCCCAATACGTTGATCCTGACCAACAGCGCCCTCGTTATCGGGCTGGTGCTTGGCATGGTGCTGGCAATTGCCGGAATGTCACATTCACGCTGGCTGCGCTGGCCGGCGCGGGTCTACACCGATATCTTTCGCGGTCTTCCCGAGGCGGTGATCATCCTGATCGTCGGGCTGGGCATCGGGCCGTTGGTGAGCGGGCTGACACACAACGATCCCTACCCGTTGGGCATTGCCGCATTAGGGTTGATGGCCGCCGCTTACATCGGCGAGATTCTGCGCTCGGGTATTCAAAGCGTCGACCCCGGCCAACTGGAAGCCTCCCGTGCGCTTGGATTCAGCTATCCGTCTGCGATGCGGCTGGTGGTGGTGCCGCAGGGAATACGGCGGGTGCTGCCGGCACTGGTCAATCAGGCCATTGCGCTGTTGAAGGGCTCGGCACTGGTGTACTTCCTGGGCTTGGTCGCCCAACAGCGAGAGCTGTTTCAGGTGGGCCGCGACCTCAACGCGCAGTCCGGCAACTTGTCGCCGTTAGTGGCCGCCGGTCTCTTCTACCTGATATTGACTATTCCGTTAACGCATCTAGTGAACTACATCGACATCCGGCTTCGCAGCGGCCGTGCCACGGCGAAGCCGGAAAAGGATGCCGACATGGTCGCGTCCACATTCGGCCAGGGGATCACGTGACCGCCGACACCGCAGGGCGGGCGTCAGTATCGTTGGAAGCCAAGGATATTCACCAAACTCTCGGCGGGACCAAGGTACTGCGCGGCGTCGATATCGAGGCCCCCGCGGGCAGCACAGTGGCCGTGATTGGACCGTCTGGCTCAGGTAAGTCAACGTTGCTGCGTACCCTGAACCGACTGTATGAGCTCGATAGCGGCGACATCCTGCTGGACGGCCGGTCGGTGTTGCGCGACGATCCCAATGAGCTCCGCCAGCGCATCGGCATGGTGTTCCAGCATTACAACCTTTTCCCGCATCTGAGCATCCTGAAGAATGTTGCGTTGGCGCCCTGCAAGTTGCGCGGACTGTCCACAGACGAGGCCCGGGACCTCGCACTGACTCAGCTGGACCGAGTTGGCCTCAAGCACAAGGCCGGTGCCCGCCCCGGCATGCTGTCCGGCGGCCAACAACAACGCGTCGCGATCGCCCGTGCGTTGGCCATGGCTCCGCAGGTGATGTTCTTCGACGAGGCGACCTCGGCGCTGGATCCGGAAATGGTCAAAGGAGCCCTGGAACTTATCGCCGACCTCGGCGCCGGCGGCATGACGATGCTTGTCGTCACCCATGAAATGGGTTTCGCCCGGTCGGCGTCCGACACCGTCGTTTTCATGGATCAGGGCAAGGTCGTGGAATCCGGGCCTCCCGAGCAGATATTCGAGGCCGCGAAGACCGAGCGTCTACAGCGGTTCTTATCCCAAGTGCTTTGACGGTCGATAACTAGTCGGCGATAGCTACCTCATACGCACCCAATAACGGGTTAGACTGCCGACTTATGGCGGAGAGCGAATCCACCGCGGCCGAGGTGACCGAGCTTTCGGAAGGTTTGCACCGTGCGCTATCCAAATTGTTTTCAATTCTGCGCCGCGGGGACCCCAACCAGGCCGCTGCCGGGGACTTGACCCTGGCGCAGTTATCGATCCTGGTCACATTGCTCGATCAGGGCCCCATCCGGATGACGGACCTGGCAGCGCATGAACGGGTGCGAACTCCGACCACCACCGTGGCGATCCGCCGGCTGGAAAAAATCGGGCTTGTGAAACGCTCGCGCGACCCATCCGACCTGCGGGCTGTGCTGGTTGACATCACTCCACGGGGCCGGGCCGTTCATGGCGAGTCGCTGGCCAACCGGCGCGCTTCCCTGGCCGCGATGCTCAGTCAACTCCCCGAGTCCGACCTGAACACCCTGATGAAAGCGCTGGCACCGCTGGAACGCCTGGCATCCGGTGAACCGACATCCGGCCCCGCAGGAGAGCCACCGGCGCGCAAGCGGGCGTGAAAGTATCTCATTTTCAACGGGATTGGCAACTTCCGTAAACTGAAGTACATGCCAACTGCACTCATCACCGGCGCCGGCGGCGGTATCGGTTCCGCGATCGCCGCAGCGCTGTCGGCAACGCACACCCTGCTGTTGGCCGGTCGGCCCTCCGCCCGGCTCGACTCCGTTGCGGAGCGGCTCGGCGCCACCACCTTCCCGCTGGACTTGACCAGCACCGACGAGATCGAAGCCGCCTGCGAAATCGTGGACGCACTCGACGTGCTGGTACACAACGCGGGAGTGTCCATCCCCGGCCATGTCGCCGAGTCGAACGTGGATGAGTGGCGCGCCACCTTCGCCGTGAACGTCCTTGGGCCGGTTCAACTTACGCTGGCGCTGTTGCCGGCGCTGCGACGGGCCCGCGGTCAGGTGGTCTTCATCAATTCCGGTGCGGGGCGCGCTGTTTCGCCGGCTATGGCCTCATATTCGGCAAGCAAGTTCGCGTTGCGCGCCTTCGCGGACTCGTTGCGCAACGACGAGCCGAACCTGCGGGTGACCACGATCTATCCGGGCCGCACCGCCACCGATATGCAGCGTGAGCTCGTCGCGTTCGAAGGTGGCGAGTACGACCCAGCCAACTTCCTGAAGCCGGAAACCGTCGCGGTGGCGGTCGCCAATGCGCTGGCTACGCCGCCCGACGGTCACGTTCACGAAGTGGTGCTGCGGCCGGGCCGACGCTGATCGGGGTCCAGACGGCTTTCAGACGACGAGGTTGACCAGCCGACCGGGGACCACGATCACCTTGCGTGGGGTGGCACCCGCCAAGAACGCCCGGACCTTTTCGTCGTCCAGCGCCGCAGCTTTCAGAGCATCCTCGTCGGCGTCGGCAGCCACCACCACCCGTCCACGTACCTTGCCGTTCACCTGCACCGGGTATTCGACACTGTCGTCGACAAGGTAAGCGGGGTCGGCCTCCGGGAACGGGCCATGCGCCAACGAGCCGGTGTGGCCGAGGCGTAGCCACAGCTCCTCGGCCATGTGTGGGGCCAGCGGCGCCAGCATCAGCACCAGCGGCTCGACCGCGGCGCGGGGCACCAAGTCGCGGTGTTCTTTCGTGAGGTGGTTGGTGTACTCGATCAGCTTGGCCGCCGCGGTGTTATTACGCAGTGCCGCATAGTCTTCGGAGACTCCGGCGATGGTGCGGTGCAGCGATCGCAGGGTGCCGGTGTTAAGCTGTTGTTGGTCTGCTCTGTCGACCACCCGGGTTTCGCCGGTCTGTTCATCGATCACCAGCCGCCACACCCGCTGCAGAAAGCGGTGCGCGCCGACGACATCCTTGGTGGCCCAGGGCCGGGACGCCTCCAAGGGGCCCATCGACATCTCGTACACCCGCAGGGTGTCCGCGCCGTATTCGTCGCAGATCTCGTCGGGTGATATCGAATTCTTCAGACTCTTACCGATTTTCCCGAATTCCTGAAAGACTTCGATTTCGCCGTCGGGCCCCGTGTACACGAAACCGCCATCGCGTTCGATCACCTCATCGGCCGGTACATATGCGCCCCGAGAATCGGTGTAGGCGAAGGCCTGAATGTAGCCCTGGTTGATCAGCCTGCGGTAGGGCTCGCGAGAACTGACATGGCCCAGGTCGTATAACACCTTGTGCCAGAACCGTGCATACAGCAGGTGCAGCACCGCGTGTTCGGCACCGCCGACGTACAGGTCGACGCCACCGGGATCGTCCGGACCGTGCTCAGCCGGCCGCGGGCCCATCCAATACGCCTCGTTTTCCCTGGCGCAGAACCGCTCTGAGTTATGCGGATCGGTGTAGCGCAATTCATACCAGGAGCTTCCCGCCCACTGCGGCATCACGTTGGTGTCGCGGGTGTAGGGCTTCAAGCCGTCACCCAGATCGAGCTCGACGTGCACCCACTCGGTCGCCTTGCCCAGTGGTGGCGACGGCTCGCTGTCGGCGTCTTCGGGGTCAAACAGTACCGGCGAATAGTCCGGCACATCGGGCAGCTCGACGGGCAGTGCCGCCTCGTCGAGCGCGTGCGGACGCCCGTCACCGTCATAGACGATCGGAAACGGCTCACCCCAATAGCGCTGCCGGGCGAAGAGCCAGTCGCGCAGCTTGAATTCGATGCGCGCGCAGCCGCGGCCCTCGGCCTCCAAACGGGCGGTGATGGCGTCCTTGGCCACTGCCACGTCCATGCCATCGAGGTAACCGGAATTGACCAGTACACCGTCTCCTGTGTGTGCGGCTTCCGAAATATCGCCACCGGCAATGACCTCCAGGACGGGTAGCCCAAACTCGTGGGCGAAGTCCCAGTCGCGCTGGTCATGGCCGGGGACCGCCATGATCGCCCCGGTGCCGTAGCCGGCCAGCACGTAGTCGGCGATGAAGATCGGCACCGGCTTACCGTTGGCGGGATTCGTCGCGTAGCTGCCCAAGAAGACGCCGGTCTTCTCCTTGCTCTCCTGTCGCTCGAGGTCTGACTTCGCGGCGATAGCGCGGCGGTAGGCGGCGACGGCCTCGCTCGGTGTGGCGGCGCCGTATGTCCAGCGAGGGTCGACCCCCTCCGGCCAGGCGGTGGCGACCAAGCCGTCAACCAGGTCGTGCTCGGGGGCCAACACCAGATACGTTGCGCCGAACAGGGTGTCGGGCCGCGTGGTGAACACTTCGATGGCGACTTCGGAGCCATCGGTGTTGATAGCCGAGAACAGCGCCATCGCCCCGGTGGAGCGGCCGATCCAGTTGCGCTGCATGGTTTTCACCTGCTCCGGCCAGTCCAGCAGGTCAAGGTCGTCGAGGAGTCGGTCGGCATAGGCGGTGATACGCATCATCCACTGCCGTAACCGTTTCCGGAATACCGGGAAATTGCCGCGGTCGCTGCGGCCGTCGGCGGTCACCTCTTCATTGGCCAGCACGGTGCCCAGGCCCGGACACCAGTTCACCATCGAGTCCGCCCGGTAGACCAGCCGGTAGCCGTCGATCACGTCGGCCCGCTCCCCCGCCGACAGCTTGGACCAGTCCCGTCCGTCTTCGAGACGGCGCCCACCGGACTCGAATTCGGCGATCAGTTCGGCGATCGGACGTGCCTTGTCGGCTGCTGTGTCGAACCAGGCGTTATAGATCTGCAGAAAGATCCACTGGGTCCACTTGTAGAACTCGACATCGGTGGTCGAGAAGCTGCGTCGGCTGTCATGGGCGAGGCCCAGCCGGCCCAGTTGGCGCCGGAAATTCACGACGTTGGCCTCGGTCCTGGTGCGCGGGTGGGTCCCGGTTTGCACCGCATATTGCTCGGCGGGCAGGCCGAAGGAATCGAATCCCAACGCGTGCAGCACATTATGGCCAGTCATCCGGAAGTAACGGGCGTATACGTCGGTGGCGATGTAGCCCAAAGGGTGGCCAACGTGCAGCCCATCACCCGACGGGTAGGGGAACATGTCCTGCACGAACAACTTGTCATCGGGCACCGACGTCCCGTCCGTCGGAGCCAGCGAACCGACCGGGTTGGGTACGTTGAACGTCCCGAGCTTCGCCCAGTGGTCCTGCCAGGTGCTTTCGATACGGCCCGCCAACGCCGCAGTGTAGCGATGTGGCGGCGCATCGGACTCCGGCGCGGCGGTCGGGGATTCGGTCACTTGAACAGGGTATAAGGACCGCCTCGCCGGCCCCGCCGGCCACAGGTTGGTCTCGGTTGCGTAGCGCGCAGGTCAGAGCTTCATCCCAGGTCTATTTCGGGCCTGTTCACCACGTTTGACCACTAGTTACAGTCAGCCTCTAACGATGGGTGCTGGTACCCGAGTCACTGGGAAGGACCGACGCAGATGATTCAGATCGCCCGTATTCTGCGGGTATTCGCCGGAGGCCTGGCCGCCGGCGCGATCGGTGTCACGGTGTTCGCGGGCGCCACGGCCTGGGCCGACCCCGCGCCATCGCCCGCCCCCGCCGTGCCCGCACCGGTACCGCAGAACGCCACGGCCTCCCCCGGCCAGGTCCCCAACAGGTTGCTCGCCGCGCCGCCGGCAGCGAATCCATTCGCGCCGTCGGCGCCGGCTACGGCGCCCTCAGCACCCGGACCGGCAGCGGTCACGCCGGCGGCGCCAGCGGCGCCGGGGCCCCCGACAGTGACTCCCGCGGTCTCCGGCACGCTCCGCGATTACCTGCAGTCGAAGGGCATCAAGCTCGAGGCGCAAAAACCCCAGGGGCTCAAGGCGCTCGACGTCACGCTGCCGGTGCCCACTCGCTGGACTCAGGTGCCCGATCCCAACGTGCCCGATGCGTTCGCGGTGATCGCCGACCGGCACGGCAACAGCGTCTACACATCGAACGCGCAGGTGGTGGTGTACAAGCTGGTCGGTAACTTCGATCCGAAAGAAGCCATCACCCACGGCTACATCGACAGCGAGAAATTGCTCGCCTGGCAGACGACCAACGCCTCGATGGCCGACTTCGGCGGCTTCCCATCGTCGGTTATCGAGGGCACTTACCGCGACGGCGATATGACGCTCAACACCTCGCGGCGCAACGTCATTGCCACATCCGGCCGCGAGAAGTACCTGGTGTCGCTTTCGGTGACCACCGACCGTTCGGTGGCGGTCGGAGACGCACCGGCCACCGATGCGATCATCAACGGATTCCGGGTGACCGCACCCGGGGCTACCGCCCCGGCGCCCGCCCAAGCGCCCGGCGCGGCGCCGGTCGGGATTCCCGCCCAAGCGCCCGGCGCGGCGCCGGTCGGGCTTCCCCCCCAGGCAGCCGGTACCACGCCGGTCGGACTCCCCGCGCAGACAACCGTGCCCAAGCAGCCGGCACCCAACATCTTGGCCCTGGTGCCAGGGCTGCCGCCGCTGCCGAACTTCGCGTTCCTGCAAGGGCGTTGATTCGGCACCTTATAGCGGCCCCCAGAGCCCGGCGAGCGGTTCTGCGGCCGGGCTCGTATTGTGAGGCAATGTTTATCGCTGGCATGCTGTGCATGTGTGCGGCGGTGGCCTCCGCCGGGTTCGGGACGTGGTCGCTCTCCCACAACCAGACCGCTGACAGCGCCGCCACCACTCAGCTCGCGCTGCGGGCCATGGCGCCGACCCAGTTGGCGGCGGCGGTGATGCTGGCCGCCGGCGGCATGGTGGCGCTGGCAGCCTCCCCGCACACCGCTCTGGTCGTGCTGATCGTCTGCGTCGCCGGCGCCGTCGGGACGCTGGCCACCGGCTCTTGGCAAAGCGCACGCTTTGCGCTGCGCCGAGAAGCGGCGGCGCCTAGCTGCGCTGGCGGCTGCGCCGTCTGCACGCAGTCCTGCCACTGAATTATGTTGACGCGGCTGTCGGCGATCGATCCGGCCGTTTGAACCTCAGAGGTGGTGGAGGAGCCCTAGTTTCGGCTGACGTCGATCGGGTGGGTCGCAAGCAACGAAAGCGGCAACGGCTGCCGGCGCAGCACCTGCCCCCAAAGGTCGGCTCTTGGCCCGACCAGCACATCGGATGGCAACGCCGACAACACAATCCAGTCGTCGCGCTCAATCTCGCCTTCAAGCTGACCAATGGTCCAGCCGGAATATCCGGCGAAGATTCGCACCCCCTCCACCAACGGTGCGATCAGATCGGGCTCGGCGTCCAGGTCGACCATTACTATCCGACCGTCCACGTGCCGCAGTCCCGGCACGCCTTGCGGATCGGCGCCGACCCGCAAAGAAGCCAGACACAGAGCCGCGTCACGCTTGACGGGCCCACCGATGAACATGGTCTTAGGCTTGGCCGTCAGCTTGGCCCACTGCGGCAACACGTTGTACACCGCGGTTTCGCTGGCCCGGTTGATCACGACTCCCAATGTGCCGCCGTCGTTGTGCTCCACGATGTAAATGACGCTGCGCCGAAACGTCGGTTCGAGAAGATCGGTATTGGCAAGCAGTAAAGTACCCGCGCGCACCCGTTGCGCGGCGGGTGCGACATAGTCCTCTGGATCTTCGTGCGCCGGCATCACACAATCATCGCACCTCCGCCGCGTCGCCCGGGGCAATCAAGCGGGGCGTACGAATATTTGTACTGTTGGTGGGCCGGCGTCGACCGCGGCGATCCTGCAAAACCCCAAGCGTGAAAGTCGGTTCGGTGATTCAAACCCGGATGAACTCGGGCGCACACGTCGATATTTGGCGGTCGGTGCGCAGCTTGCCGGATTTCTGGCGACTGCTGCAAGTGCGCATGGCGAGTCAGTTCGGTGACGGTCTCTTTCAGGCGGGTTTGGCCGGAGCGCTGCTTTTCAACCCGGATCGAGCCGCCGACCCGATGTCCATCGCGAGCGCGTTCACGGTGCTGTTTTTGCCCTACTCCCTGCTGGCACCGTTCGCGGGCGCGCTGATGGACCGCTGGGATCGACGGCTGGTGCTCGTCGGCGCCAACGTGGGCCGACTGCTCCTGATCACCGGGATCGGCACCATTCTGGTCATCCGCGCCGGAGAGACACCGCTGCTGATCGGAGCGTTGCTCGCCAACGGCCTGGCCCGGTTTGTCGCGTCCGGACTGTCGGCGTCCCTGCCCCACGTGGTGCCGCGCGAACAAGTGGTGACGATGAACTCCGTAGCCACCGCGTCCGGCGCCATCGCGGCTTTCCTGGGCGCCAACTTCATGCTGGTGCCCCGCTTCTTCGTCGGCGCCGGCGATCGGGGCGCCGCGGTCGTCATCTTCATCGCCGCCATTCCGATGTCGATCGCGTTACTGCTGTCGTTCCGCTTCGGTCCCCGCGTACTGGGCCCGGACGACACAAAGCGCGCGATCCACGGGTCCGCCGTTTATGCGGTACTCACCGGCTTATTGCACGGCGCGCGCACGGTCGTGCAGCGCCCAACGGTCGCTGCCACCCTGTCCGGCTTGGCCGCGCATCGGATGGTGGTCGGGATCAATTCGCTGGTGATGTTGTTGCTGGTCCGCCATTTGCCGGCTCCCGCCGCGGGCGGCTTGGGTATCGCATTGCTGTTCTTCGCCGCTTCGGGTCTCGGAGCTTTTCTGGCCAACGTGCTGACACCGTCGTTGGTGCGCCGCTGGGGCCGCTACGCCACGGCCAACGGCGCGTTGGTGGCGGCCGCGATCATCCAGATCCCCGGCGCCTTGCTGCGGCTTCCGGTGATGGTACTGTGCGGCTTCTCTATCGGCGTGGCCGGTCAAGTGGTCAAGCTGTGCGCCGACTCGGCGATGCAGATCGACGTCGACGACGCTCTTCGTGGACACGTGTTCGCAGTCCAGGATGCGCTCTTCTGGGTGGCGTTCATCGTCTCGATCACGGTTGCTGCGGCTTTCATTCCCGATGACGGGCGCGCGCCGGGGTTTGTGCTGTTCGGGTCCGTGTTGTACGTGATCGGGCTGGCCGTCCACAGCGTCCTCGGCCGCCGCGGCCAGCCAGCGAACAATGGCTAAGGTACACACGTGATTTCCACGTCGGATTGTCGGAGGCATTGATGGCCGGTCCCGGGCCGATGGTGGCTGATCTGCGTGCCGAGAGTGACGACCTCGATGCGCTATTGGCACCACTTCCAGCGCACCGCTGGGCCGATCCGACGCCCGCGCCGGGCTGGACCATCGCCCACCAGGTCGGACACCTGCTGTGGACCGACCGGGTCGCGCTGACCGCGGTTACCGACGAGGCGGCGTTCGCCGACGCGCTGAAGGCCGCCGCGGCGGACCCGACTGGCTTCGTCGACGCGGGTGCCGAGGAACTGGCGGCCCTAGCGCCCGCCGAGCTGCTCGCCGAGTGGCGGGTCACCCGCGAGCGGTTGCACGAGGCGTTGCTGGCGGTGCCCGAGGGCCGCAAACTGCCGTGGTTCGGGCCACCGATGAGCGCGGCGTCGATGGCTACCGCGCGGTTGATGGAGTCGTGGGCACACGGTCTTGACGTCGCCGACGCCCTTGGCGTGAAACGACCCGCCTCAGAGCGGCTGCGGTCCATCGCGCATCTCGGGGTGCGCACCCGCGATTACGCCTTCTCCGTCAACAATCTGGCTGCGCCGACCGAGGCGTTCCTGGTCGAGCTGCGGGGACCCAGCGGCGACACCTGGTCCTGGGGACCGCCAGACGCCGCCCAGCAGGTCACCGGCTCCGCCGAGCACTTCTGCTTTCTGGTCACCCAGCGGCGCCCGCTCAGCACTCTTGACATCGCAGCGCACGGTCCAGACGCGCAGCGCTGGCTGGAGATCGCTCAAGCCTTCGCCGGCCCGCCCGGCCCCGGTCGATGAGCGCGCGAGCGCACCGGCATGAGCGGATCGTCCGCGCAATCACGTTCATCCTCGCCGTCACCGTCGCCGTCACGGCAGCGTTGTGGCTGTTGACCCGCCACCATCAGCACCCGGACTGCTTGAAGGTGCGAGCGATGATCGACTACAACAAGTCCCAACGGCAGGCCTTGGCCAATGCGTTTAATCCCGAGCGGGCAGCCCAACCGAGCCTTGACGATTACCAGCGCTGGGCCGACAACATGCAGGCTTACGCAACATCGATCACCGATCCTCAGCTTGCCCCGCACGCCCACCGGCTAGCCGACGAGACTCAACAGTTTGTGTCTCTCAATGCCCGGATACGCAACGACACGAGTGTTCCCGCTGACGCCGACGCACCGCCCTCGTGGGCCCAGACCTACGCCAACCTGAATCAACAGTTCAACGACGAGCTCGGGATACTCGACAAAGCCTGCCCAGCCCCCAACGCGCGCTAGACGCTAGCGGCCGACGCACCCACCAACCCGCTACTGCGGGTCCGTCGGATCGCCGTCAAGGACGATGCGGGCGCTCCTTACGGCGTCTTTGTCGGATTCGCCGCCACTTCCGCGAGCCAGCATGCCGGCCGGTGACATCGGCATCGGAGCCCCGCCCATCCCAGTCGAGACCGTCGGCCCGCGTACTTCTGCGGCGTTGAGCACGCCCGCCCGCAGACCGACCGGCCGGCCGGCGGTCTCCGGCTCGAAGCTGCTGGTGGGCCGGGTATAACTGGTCAGTCCGGCGCCGGGGAAACCGCCGATCCCGCCCGCGCCGCCCACGGATGCGGCACCAACGCCACCCGCGGCTCCGCCGCCGGCCAGCACGGGTTCGGCGATGGCACCGGCCGAAGCAGCATTCGGGGCCCCCGCCGACGAGAACATTCCGGTCATCGACTGCATCAGCCCTTGCGGCAAGCTCGATATGCCCTGAACCGCCTCCATCGGAGCCTTGACCACTTGCTGCAGGGGTTCACTCGCGCTGGACACCATCGACATCGGCTGCTGCAAGAGCGAACTGAACTGGCCCCCCGCATCGGCGGGTGCAGAAGCTGCCTGCCCGGCGCCCTGGCCGGCCTGAGTCGATACCTGCATTGCGTCGCTCATGCCGGTCTGTGCGGCCGCCTGCGCCACCGCCTCCCCGGCCGCCGCCGGAGCGGCCGGCGATGCCCCGATCGGGGCGACGGGCGGAGGAACGGCCAATGCGGCGGTGAGCGCGCTCAGCGCGGCGGAGTACGCCCAGCCGATGCCCGAATTGTGCGGCCAGTGTTCGCCGAAGTACTCCGTGTCCCGTTCGATGATCGCCGGGGTGTTGAAACCGAGAAAGTTGGTGGCATTCAAGACGGCCCATTCGTCCCGGTTGGTCTGCGACACCACCGACGGGATCACTGATGACCTTGCGGTCGTGAAGGCCTCCACGGCGGCTTGTGTGACGCCGATCTTGTGCGCCGTCCAGCCCACCAGCGTGTGCAATCCGGCGTTGAGTCCGGTGCTGGCAACCAGCGAGGCAACCGAACCCAAACCCTGCCAGTTCACGGCCGTGACCAGGGAATTAATCGTCGACAGGCCGGCCGACAACTCCTTGTGCGCGGTCTCGGTGACCCATACCGCGGTGTTGGCCAACACCGACGCCGGGTTGCCCGCCTCGAAGATCAGCGCTACCTGCTCCGGCGGACCTGTCCACCTAGGGTCGGGCATTGCTGAAGGCTTACAGCTTGGCTGCGTTGATCAGATCGGTCGCGGTGGCGGTGGTAGAAGCCAGGCCTTGTGCACCCGCGAAGCCGGCGCGCTGCCCGGCGTGCTCGGTCACTGTGGCCAGGTAGGCAGCCCCAGCCGCGTTCAGCGCGGCCGCGAACTCCGCGGAGTCGGCGTCCGGCGCCATCGGCATCACCCCGGTGAGCGCCGCCGATCCGGCCGCCGTGGTCGCCGCCATCTCCTCGCTGATCCCGGTTTCTGCGGCCGACGACATGTCGACGGCACCCGTAACCATTCCAAACCCGTCCATCTGTGCCTCCCGTGTCCTAGTCGCCCTGTTTCACCCGTAGAGGTGTTTACCCCTAGCTCGGGCTCCCCACCAGGCGCGTTATCGCCGCCGCAACGTTTCGCGGATTTGCCCGATTCTAAGGTGGTCATCGACAGGTGTCGAATCACTCTTTTCGCGAGCGACGAGCACCCAGCCGGGGTCGGCCTATTCCGGCGCTCCTACCAGGACTCCTTCGATAGCTCCGTCGGTCGTTACCAGTAGGCCACGGCCCGGGGGCAGTTGCTGGGCGCTCACCCTGCCGAATACTTTCACCGCTGCCGGGTCGTTATCCATGAATAGCGTGGGCGCGCGCGAACTGGTCAATTTTTGCAGGAATGGATTCGTCACCGAAACGCCTGCCCAGTTCCCCGGTAGGCGCGAGGCGATGACATGCAGCCCTATCTCGCGGCTGCGTTCGATCAAACCCCACAACGGCGCCGTCGCCGCGGCCTTGCCTATCACGCCGTGCGGACGAAGCTCCTGCTCGTCATCGATCAGGATGAAATGGTGCGGACCCTGCCATGCGCTTCGGTTCAGCAACTCTTCCTGGGTCAGACCGGAGGGTGGAAGGCGGTCGCGCATGATTTCCGCTAGTGCCCCGATCAACTCGTCGATGTCGTCAGCCGTGTAGGCGTACGCGTGTACATGTGGTCCCTGGATCTTGCCGATAAGTGATGTCTTGGGATCGATGATGGTGATCTGCGCCTGCTCGGGCGTAAGCCGGCTCATGATTGCCCGCCCAAACGCTGCCAGCGTCGTGGTCTTCCCGCACAGCTGGCGGCCCACGACGAGCATGTTGGGCATGTTCCGGGACCCCAAAATCGCTGGCTGCAAGGCGCTTTCGCCAATCGCGAAGGGGATGTTCAGGGGGTCGGCCGCCTGGGGAGTATCTGCGAAAGCAGCGATAACCTGGCTGAGCTCAATCCGCTCGGGCAGTCGCGCCAGCCTCTCCAGCCTGCCGGCACCGGTCAGCTCACCGATGAGCGAGCCGATCTCTCGTGTGGGCACTCTCGCACCGCCGGCACCGGTGATCTCCGGCACCCCGACCAGCAGTTCGTGGCCGTCGCGGGTGACCCCAAAGCCAGGTTTGTCCAGCGTGTTACGGGCGGCCTTTCTGCGCTCGAAGCCCTCTCCCATCTGCGTTTCGTCGGGATTGCTCAGCCGCAGTTGGATGCGGGCGTTGGACACGTTGACCAATTGCTGTTTTTGACCCACCAGCCACGCCGTCGCACTGGTGATGACATGGACTCCATAGGACAGGCCCTGACGGGCGATCGTGACCAGACGGTCACCCATCGCGGCTGCCTTGTCATAAAGGTCGCTGAAGTTGTCGACGACCAGGAACACATCGCCGAACTTGTCGTCAGGATCGGTTCGACCATCCCTGTCCGAGCCGAACCGCCGTTCCCGGAATTCGGAGATGTCGATTTGGTACTGCTTGAACGACGCCTCGCGGGCCAGGATCAAACCCTCGATCGACGCGATGGTCCGCGACACTCCCTCGCTGTCTGTCTGGCTGACCACGGACGCGACGTGAGGTAGCTCTTCGACCGCGTACAGCGATCCCCCGATGCAGAAGAACGTGACCCGTTCGGGCCGATACATCAGCGCCGCCGAGGTCATCAATGTCATCAACGTAGTGGACTTACCGCGCTGAGCCGTCGCGACCACCATGATGTTGTCCATCTCTGCGTCGATGGCGTGCACCCGTTGGGAGTGCTCCTCTGGAATGTCCGCAATACCCACCGGAAAAACCAGCCCCGGGTTCTGTCCGTAGTCGACGTCCCAAGGCTTACCCCGCCAGCGGGCGACCAGAGCATCGACTGGCTCGCTGACTTCCAAAGGTGGTAGCCAAATCTGGTGCGGAGGACGCGCGGGGTGTGAAATGAGTGACTCTCGGACGACGTCGACGAGCTTCTTCTTGCGGAACCCATCGGCGTGGAAGAGATACTCGTCGGGCTCGTCGGGCTCGTCGGCCACGGCCAAAGCCGCACTGTCGGCTTCGCTGAGCGGTTGGTAGGCCCACGTGAACGCCCGCGGCTGGGAAAAGCTCACGGCCACCGTCTTGTTCACGTTGACGACCCGCTTGGGCACCACGAAGGGCGCCGACACATAAAAGCACCGGAACTGCTCCAGATCCCGCGGCCCAACCTTGAGCAAGGCGTACCCGTTCTCCTTCGAAGGAAGGTGCAGCGCGGCGTCGCTGCCGATCACGTCCCGAGAGTCCTCCGCGGTCTCGGCGCGCAGGGCCACCCGAAAGGCAATGTTGCTCTTGGCTTTACTCAGCGACGAGAGATCCAGCCGCTGGCCGCCGAGGGTGAAGAAGACATTGCAGCCACGACCCTCCTGCCCGATGTGGATGACCAAATCGATCCACTCCGGATGATGAATGAACAGCTCCAGGTACTCGTCGATGATGACCAGGAGGATCGGCACCGGCTCCAGATCCCTTCCGGCGAGCCGCATCTCCTCGTACTCGTTGGCGTCGCGCGCACCGGCGTCCTTGAAAAGCCGATAACGTCGGGCTATTTCGCCATTGATGGCCTTGCGCATCCGCTCGGCCAGGTGGCGGTCGTCCTTGCCCAAATTGGACAACGAACCAGCGACGTGCGGAAATCCTTGCAGGTCCTGAGCCGCCGATTCGAACTTCATGTCAACGAAGATGACGATGAAAGCCTCCGGTGAGTGAGTCAGGGCTATCCCGCTGCACAGCGACAGGAAGTACTCCGACTTCCCGGAACCAGACGTCCCGATCACCACGGAGTGAAAACCAAAGCCGCCAAAGTCTTTGGCGCGCAGGATGATGTACTGCAGCTCCCCACCTTGCTTGACGCCGACGGGCACCATCGCCCACTTGTGGTCCCCGCGGCCGCGGCTCTCGGCCCACAGTCTGTCGACGTCCAGCTCTCGCGGGTCGCTGATTCCCAGCGCGCGCAGCAGTTCGCCGCCCTGACTGTCGGTCTCCGACAATTCCCCGGCACTCATCGGAGACCAACGGGCGAGCGCCCGCGCGTACCGATTGGCGGTGCTCTCGGCGAGCATGTCGGCGACGGCATAAAAAGCTCCGCGGTGGGAGAGCCTGCCTTCACGCAGCCCGAAACGCTGGCTGTCGTCGGCGAACCCGACTCCGACGCCGGCCCGGGACGCCAGCCGCAACACGGTGATGCCGGCCATACCCTTTTGCCCGGTCACACCCTCCCATTGCTCGGGTGTGCCGACGTTGTCGTCGACGATCACCCAGTGCGGGCCCAGCGGCAGGCCCGCAGTCGACTCCATCGGCGAGGGCATCGACGTCGGGCTGGTTCCGGCGGGTGGCGCCCACGGTCCACGGCCCTTGCGGTGCAATTCGGCGTCGAGCGCTTCTTCCAGCTCGGTCGGAGACGCGAACACCAGCCGGCGCAGTCCGCACGCGTCGAACATCTCGTCGTGCTGGTTGTGCGGTAGCCACACCAGCCAGGACCACAACTCAGGATGCCGCGTGACCACCATGAGCTTCAGATCGTTGGGACCGTGGTAGACGGCGAGGGAGCACAGTATCGACCGAGCGAGACCCTGCAGTTCGGCCGGATCCTCGCCGATGAAGCTGAATCCGGGTTTGGATCGCATGCTGAGCACTTTGCCGATTCCGCGAATCTTGCTCTGTTCGAGAATGAAATCCCTTAGCGCGCCACCTGTTACGGGTTCGAGTTCTTCACCGATCGGGACATCGGGCCACTGCAGTGACACCGCCGATTCGCCGGCTTGCTGGACGCCGATCCCCAGCCGGACATCGAGGAAATCCGGATCGCCCGGGCGCCGCTCCCACATCCGCGGGCCACCGATGACGGTGTCCAGTTGCTGCGGGTCACCATGTACGAAGAGCTGGTTGCGTCGCTGATCCTGCGCGGCGCGCTGCACTTCGTCGCGGTCCTCGTCGAGTTGGCGTAAGTAGCTGCGGCGCTGCTTTTCTTGCTCCCCCCAGCTGATCCGGCGCCCGCGCCCGAAGCGGCCGCTGAACATCAGAGTGCCGAAGCCGACCAGCCCGATCATCGGGAAGAATCCCGATTGCAGCGATCGGATCCCCGACGCGTACATCACCACCAGGGTGCCGATGATCCCTACCAGCAGCGCTGGAAGCGCGATCATCAGCAGGATGTTGCGGGGCTCACGCTCGGGCAATGCCAGCGGCGCAGCGACCGCGATTCGCACGGGCGGAACGCTCGGCGGTGGCTTGCGGGCGCCACGGATGAAACCTCGTTTCGACATACTTAACCCCCAGCGGCCTGGTCATTGGCGTCTGGAATGGGCGCCACGGCACCATTTCCGGCTATCATGTCGCGCGCGACTAGGGCGGCGTCGCGGCCGATCGCCGGTCCAGCCGCGAAGGTCCGCACTATGGGCCAAGGCGCTTGCATGGCAAGTCGTGGATCCAGAGCCAGCGCCTGCAGGGTCTTTTGATCCGATTGGATCCCGTACCGAACGCCCTGCGTTGAAACCCAATACAGACTTTCGCGACTGTCGGCCGTACTAACACCACTCGTCGTCGCAACGAAGTTCGCTGCGCCCGGCAACACCAACGTCTGTTGCGCCTCGGGTGATTCGGGGTCGCGGTTGTCGCGGACCAGCTGCACCAAACGGGAATCCATGCTGATCGGGACCGGCAGACCCCGCCCGCTGAAGAGGGTGATCCTGGCCTGCGGGTCGCTGGATTGCTTCTCCCAGCCGACGCACGTTACCGGATTGGCCGCTGTGTCAATGAAATCCAGCTTGCCCGAAGGGTAGTAGTCGACATCGAGCACGTCGACGACCGGGATCTGGATCAGCTTGTCCGGGGCAACCAGGGTGGGCGTCGTCGAACCCTCCGCGTCCGCGGTGCGCAGCAGGTCCGCGACGAAGCTGGTGATCTTCTGCACACCGCCCGGCAGCAGCACGTAAAAGCCGTTGACGGCGCCGCCCGCATCGCGGGTTTCCAGCACGCTGCCCACCGCCGTGCCGGGCAGCCACCGCGATGGCGTCCCGTGGCCCGGAATTACCGGTACCACAAGGGGTTCCGTTGACGGCATCCCATCGAAGAGGGCATTGGAGATCTCGATCGGATACGTCACCCCGGGGTCAAGGCCGAGATTGAACGTCACTGATCGGTCGGTTGAATCGATGCGGGACCGTTGCCCTTTCCAGATCACGTAGGTCGCGCCCTTATGCGTCGCAAGGACGGCCTGCGTCGGGCCCATAGCCGCGGACCTTCCGAACGGCGACAGCTCGCCAGCGATGGATGTCACCACCGGAGCCGTGCCGCTGCCCCGGTTGGCCGCGGTGTCGCAGACCGACCACGCCGACACGGCGCTCGATGTGACCGGCAAGCTGTCGGGTATCCCGGGGATGCCGATCATCGGGCCGGTCGGGTACTTGGCGATTTCGCTTGCCTTGACCCAGGTCGGAGCACCGGGACTGCCGACGGCCAACCGCGCGGAGGTCAGGTTGAGCGCGGGGTAGAGGCGCCCATTGATCTTCGCGTAAACCGCGCCGGTGTCACGGTCGCCGATGATGGCCGATTCGCCGACCAATCCCGACGGCTTCATGACATGCAGTAAGGCCATCCAGCCGACGCCGATGAGCACGAGCACGATCGACAACGCCACCGCCGCTTGCTGCTTGCGATCGTCATGCTTCATCCGCACGGAAAACCTGGTAATCGCAGCCCTCAAGCGCCGGTTGTAGAACAGGTGCCCCGAATTCTGGTCCCGGTTGGACAGATTAAGTGGCACAGTCATTCTCCTTTTGGCGGTCGATGCGGATTTGCTGCATCGAAACCGACGTTCACTGCAACTGGCCTCCGTACCTTGCCCGGTTTTCGGATTCGGCCTCTTCACGCAGCGCCGCTATCGCGACGTTCAATCTATCGGCTAACTCCCCGTGGGCGTAGCCGGTCACCACGCCCGGATGCAGCGTCAACTTCAGCAACCTGCCGTCGGCATTTACGACGACCTGGATGTCGCCCAGGTCAACGCTGTACGTGATCGTTTCGGCCTGCGCGACAAGGGCTTCCCACTTGTCGGCCGCCTCGCTCAGTTCACGCAGTACAGCTTCGACGAGATCTCGGTCCCTCAGGTCGCTCCGCTCACTCCGACTGCCCGATCCCGACACGGTGTCAGTATCGTCGACCCCTCCGACCAGCGTCAATTCATCACTTAGCGGGTAACTACCGGCCCCGGGACCGGCTGTCACGGCTTCGCGGCCCACTGGCTACGCGGTGGTTCGCAGAGCTTCCGGAACCAGGCGAGGTGATAGTTCGCCGAGACCGAGTCTCCGGCGACGCAGGCCTCGGTGGCCGCCAACAGCAGGCAATTGAGCAGCAACGCCGGCTCGACGTCCGGATATTGGTGGAGGAGCTGGTAGCGCGCGGTATCAAGATGAACCCGCAACACGTCGGCTTCTTCGTCTACGACGCCAGTTCCCCCAGCAGCGGCCTTGGCCAGCGTGTGCGCCATTCGTGGCAGCCCGTCGCGCCAGTGCGTGGCCCGACCCAGCTCCCATCCCAGATCGTCGATCACCGGCAGCTCGCGGGGCTCAACCGAGGGTTCCGTCGCGGCGAAATCAGTCGGCCGGCCCACGGGATCGCCGGGGGTGTAGGTCACGACCCGCGTTGCATCGCCGACCAGTGCGGGCACTTTGCCCCCGCGTCGCCCGGGTCCCAGCAATCGCACGCCCGCGGGCAGCGTGATATCCGGCGGAATCCAGCCGTGGGCGAGGTCGGTGACCAGAACCGTCGTGCCGTCCGTGCAATCGCCGATCGCCCACCTCAGCCGTGGTTCCTGGCGGACGACGAACGCGAGGAGCCGCTGCAATCGTTCGCTTGCGGATTCGGTGTCAATCCCGGCTGGCGGAGCCGCTGGGATCGCGGCCCCCGATTCTGGAGTGATCGTGGGCTTATCGCCGTTGTCGTCGGTGGGGGCTCCAGAAGCTGTGTGCCGGGCGCCGGAATCATCGGGGTCATCGTCCCCAACGGCTGCCGGCGCATCATTGTGTTCGCTCTCGGTGGGCCCGAGCGTGTCGTGGGCGCTCTCGGCCGGCTCTTCGACCGGGGGTTCCACGGGCGTCACGGCGGGTATGACCTGGGTCGTGTCGAGATCCGGGCCGGCAAGATGGCCGCCATCTGGCTGGCGCGAGTAGTCCGGCAGCCCCCCGGCCTTCACCGCATGCAAATCACGGACCGCCGATTCGACCCGTCGCGCGGCGCGGGCGCGGGCCTCATCGACGACGCGGGCTTCTTCTGCCTGCCGCGCGAAATCAGGCAGTCCGGCTCGCTTGATCATCTTGATCTGTTCGTTGGCGCCATTGGATATCCGCTGCAGGTCGGTCTTCAGATACTCTGCGAGCGCGGCGGTTTCGGCAGTGACCGGGGACAGTTCGGCAGGCCAAAGCCCCCCCGTCACCCAGGGGGTGCAATCGATAGGAGAGCTGAAGGCCGGAATCGCCAGTGATTCTCGAGTCGCTCTCCGGAGGCGCTGGCGCGCCGTTATCCGACCGAAGATCGCCACCGGCCCAGCCTACCGGCATCCAATGGGTGGTCTATTCAGTCCGTGAATTGTGCAGCCGCAACGGCCTGGGTAGCGTGAGGACATGGCTGATTCTGCGCTGCAGCAGCAACTCGACGAAGTGCGCGCTCTCCTGGCCCGCGCGCGAGAGTTATTCGGCCCCAATCCCATAGAGCCGCCCACCGATATCGCGCCCGATCCCGATGCGGCGAAGACCTGGCTGCTGTAGGCGGTAAGCCCGTTTTCAAGTCGCTCAGTACGCGCTGTCGCGGCGACGCAGTTTGTGTGCAACAAGTTTTTCGATAGCGGCATCGAGATCGTGCGGGGTCGGAACCTCCGCCGACGGGGTGTGCCCGGCTGCCAGGATTTCGTCGCGGATTTCCAGCAGCGCCTTGAGGCAGGACACATCGGCGGTCAACAGAATGCCTTGTGCCAGGGTCTCGGCGTCGGTATCCAGCGCCTCCTCGCTCAGCGCGACGCTGTGCATGTAGCCACCGCGGCAGGAGCGGACAAGGATCTGCCCACTAGGGTGAACCGTGTCGAAGGCGGGATTGGCGTCTGTCATCGACCGCCGTCAACGATGCCGCCGAGCTCACGTGCAGCATCTTCGTCGTGCTGTTCCCACATCGTCGCCGACACAATTAGTTTGGCCGCCATGTCGGCGTGGTCGTCGGCTTGTTGCTCGTAGCATTGCCGCCTGAGCTCGAGCAGGTCGCGTCCCGCATCGCGAAGTTCGCCGAAGATCGGCCCCAGCGAGTCCAGGCTCTCCTGGATCGCGGCATGCGACGACGGGACGGTACGCAGGTAGTCGGAGGTCTCCTGGTGGTGCGCAGCGGCTTCCCGTAAGTGCGCGGGCACCACATGGATCGAATCTGCCATCTGCTGTCTCCTGTTCATGCGCTGCCGGCCAAACCGGCCGGCCGGGTGGGTGTCGGTGTGTCGGAGCTAGCCGGCGCGCTGGCGGTCGCCGCCGCCGGCGGATGCTCCCAGCCTAGAAAGCTCGGCCCACTCACGGTGGCAATGTGCTGAATCTGCCCGTCGAGAAGGGCTTTAGTGTGGCCGAGAGCGAGGGCGTGGCGGTCGGTGAACATGCCTATGTCGCCGGGTGTGACCTGCAGCGGGTCGATGGGGTTGGTGACCGCCGTTCCCGGTGGGGGAATCGCAATTCCCTGCTGATGGAATGCATCGGCGATTGGCGCCCCGCCGACCGCGGCTTTGATCGCCGCGGCCAGCTGCGGGCTGGCAGCCGTCACCGTCTCACCGTCGGGCAGGGTCACCGTCGTCGGGCCCGCCGGCGGCGATTCGCGCTGGTCCGCTGACGCGTTCTCATCGCGGTCGTCCTGGTCGTCTTTGTGGTTGTCGGTGTGATGACTCGAGTCCGGGTCTTGGGAGCCCAGTGGCCCTTCGTCAGCCAGATCCCGTGATGTCGGATCGGTCCTGCCGCCTTCCGACGGCCCGGAAAGCGGTGACCCGCCCGGCACACCCCAGCCGGCCATGGAGCTCGGCGCCGTGCCCGGGCCGGGCACTAGCCCCGTCCCGATGCTCGGGATGCTTGGCGATACCGGCCCCATCGGCGTCGCCGGTGCTGTCCCGCCCTCCGTCGGAGCCTGCCCCGACGCATCCCCGGCCGGCGGGCCGGGATCGCCAGCGAACAACGAGTCCAGCAACGGATCCCATCCGGTGTCGGGATCGTCGGATGGCCGTTGGATGGTGCCGCGCGGGGGTGCGGCACCAGGGGCGGCCGATGGCGGCGGTTGGTCGCCAGAAGCGTTAGGTCCGCTCCTGGAGGCGTCGTAGAGCGACGTCCATGCGGCCATCAACGCTGATTTAGACGTGTCATCCAGACTCGCGTTCAGGACCACCGCGCGAATGTCTTTGAGCTTGCCGATGAGGAACCGTTGGAAATCGCGTGCGCCCGCCGGAGTATCGAGGTCCGATCGGGTTAGCACCGCGGCTTCGGTCTCTTGCTGCAAGTTGATCAGCGCTTCCCTGCCCTCGACGGTCTTCAGGTGTGCGTTCAAGATGGCCGAAACCACTTGCATGTCGAGCTGAGAGCTTGTCGAATTCTGGTGTGCTAGAGCAGCTTCGGCGCCAGCGATGGCTTCGGCGGCATCGCCCTTCTCTCGGTCCGGGGAGGGTTCCGGTAGACCCGGCAGCCGCCCCGAGGGCGGGCCGTCCGGCAAGGCACCGAACAAGTCCGAATGGTGCTGGCGGATCTTGCGCAAGATCGCATCGAGTTCGTCAGAACGCGTCGTTGGGGTGATTACGGCAGCCACCTCATTCGGCGCCAAACCGGTCTGCCACGCGTTCGGATCGCCGGTGCGATCCCGGATGAACTTCACCGTGCCGAGTAGCTCGTCGTACGCTGACATCGTCTAGGCAAACGGCACTGCGTCCCAAAGCGGGCCCTGCTGCGCACTGTGTCGTGACCCTTCCATGTGGGGCGACAGTACCCAGGCACATTCCTGGCGACAATTCACCTTCACGCGGTTGTGAACGAACGGCATACATGGGAACTCGCTAGCCCGCGGGCCCGCCATACTGTGCCCGCAAGCCGTCCAGCACAGTCTTTTTCGCGCGACCGAGCGCGTGCGCCTCCGCCACCACTGCCGCGATCTCATGTTGTTTGGCAAGCAGAAACCGCTGAAATTCCCGCACCCCCATCGGGGTATCGACGGCGAGGTCGGCCTGTCCGGTTGCCGCGCGGTCGATCTCCTCGGCGATCGCGTCCAGTCGCCTGATGCTCTCGCGTGTCGCGGCATGGGCGCTGGCAAGCACGTCTGCCAGGACGCGGTCGCCGTCGGCGGCCGTGCCGTGTTGGCTCGCCAGCGCTGACTGCCGCGCCCGCATGGCGCTCAGCGAAGGTCCGGCTTGTTCCGACACCGGTTTAACCTACTCGTCGTGCACACATGCTGGCAGTCATTGTTTGTCATAGCGGCCGGCGAATCGCAACGTTGCTGCCCAGTCGACCGATTCGCACCGAGGCACCCGAATAGGGCGCCTCGACAACCAGATTGTCGCCGATTGCCATCTGTACGTGTCCGGCGTGAGGAAAGACGAGATCACCCGGCCGGACTTGCGAACGGGGCACCGGGATGCCGTCGTTTATCTGCTCGTAGGTGGTGCGGTCCAGGTGAACACCCGCCTGCGCGTAGGCCCACTGGACCAGCCCGGAACAATCGAACTGGTCGGGCCCGGTCGCGCCCCAGACATAGGGGTGTCCCAGTCGGGACAGCGCGGCGCGCACCGCGAGTGCGGCGCGACCGGTCGGCGACGGCAGCCGCAATCCCGCCAACCAGGGCCCACGATGGTGCATCAGCAGGTAACGCAGCGCCCGCAGCGCCATGGAATGCTGCCTTGCCCGCAAGCGGGCCGACAGTACGTGAGCCCGCTGCGCGCGCAGTCGCGCCACCCGACGGCGCACCGCGTCGCGCTGGGCCATCGGCGTTGTCGGGGTGACGGTTTCGTCGGCGCGGGCCTCGTCGAGGACGCTTTTGGTGAGCGCACGGGCCTGGGCCCGATCCCGGTGCGCGCTGGCGATGATGCCGGCGGCCTCGGCATCGGTGCGGGCCGCCGACAGCAGCCGTCGCCGGCTGTGGTCCACAGCGAGCCGGTAACCGCCATGTGCCACGCCGTTGTTCAGTGTGGCGGCGTGCCGCAGCAACCTATCGTGCAGCGCCGTGCCCGCGTCCAGCGTCGGGTGCCAACTGCTGCCGGAGAACATTTGATGAGCGCGGGTCAACACGTCGACTTCGCTTTCGATCACTGTTCCCCCTCGTTTCCCCGATCGGTCATGTCCTGACTCGTCGACTCGACCGCCTCGGCGAAGGCACGAACGCGGGGGAGCGCTCCCGGAGGGATCAGTCCCCGGTTGCGGATATCCCACATTTCGTCGCTGCCGACACCGACCAGCGCCGCGATGATCGTCTCCGGCAATGACGACTGCTCGCATGCCCGATCGAACCGCGTACCCAGGCTGGTGGGCATCCGCTTGAGCAGGGCCCTGCGCGTCGCCTCGAGCGCCTGCAGGTGCTCCATGAGCCGGCCAGTCGAATCGGCGCCGGCGTTGACGGCGACCCGCCAGGAGCTGGCGGCCAGCATCTCCGCCTTCACGCACTGAGCGATCACAGACAGAATATACGTCTCATATTCGTTTGATGTCGTCGCAGGCAGTCGATCGATGACCGATTTGAGTGCGTCCAGTTGTGCTTCCGCGTAGCCTTCCAGCACTTCCGTATCGCTGTGGCGGTCGACCACCACCGCGCCGGCGGGCCTCGCGGACGCACTGGCAGGTGGCTGCGCAGCGATCAGTCGGGCCAACTCGGCCTGCGGATCGGCGGCCACCAACAACCGAGAATAGGTGCCCGGCGGCAGGCCGAGCCCATTTTCAACCTTCTGAACTGTGCTTTTGTGCGGCTTGCGGGCGCCGCGCTCCAGAAAGCTCAATCCCATGATGCTGACGCCAGTCGCGGCGGCAAGCTCTGCCAACGACCAATCGCGCGACTCGCGCAACGCGCGGACGGCCGCACCGGCCGATTCACGGCTCACCGCACGCTCCGGCCATAAGCCGGATATTACACATGCCTACGTCACGTTCCAGCGTATATACGTTTTTATCACGTTTCTCTTGCGCAGGCACCGCATCTGTGTATACGCTTTCGCCTACGTTTCACGCTTGACAAGGAGACCGCCATGGGACACCCCTGCGCAGACAACCCGGAACTATGGTTCGGCTATCCCGACGACGACGGTGGTGATGGCGCGGCAAAGGCACGCGCTTACGAGCGGTCAGCCACCGAGGCGCGCATCCAATGCCTGCGTCGCTGCCCGTTGGCGCAGCAGCGTCGGTGCGCCCAATACGCCATCACGCACCGCGAGGAGTACGGCGTCTGGGCCGGCGTCAAATTACCCGGCGGCCAGTACCGGAAGCGCCAACAGCTCGCTCAGGCCCACCATGTCTTGCAACGCATCGCGGCCGGCGAGATCAGCTCCCGGCAGCTGCCCGAAAACGCGGCTCTGCTGGCACGTCACGAACACGTTCCCGTTCCGGTGTCCGCGGTGGTGTTGCACCTGCCCACCGCGCAAGTGGGACCGCGTTCGGCCGCCTGACGAGCCCGCCGGTAGTTTGCTGAACCAGCCAACGGGGTAGACGGGGTCGGCAAGGACCGCGTCGACCCGAAGGCGAATCAATGACGTTCGACCTGACACCGACCGCGGCACAACACGACCTGGCCCGGCGCACGCACAAGTTCGCCGAGTCGGTGATCCGCCCAGTCGCGCTCGACTACGACCAGCGGCAGGAGTTTCCCTGGCCCGTGCTGGAGGAGGCGGCCCGGCGCGGCTTCTACAGCCCGCTCTTCTACCGCGACTTGATCGGTGACCCGACCGGCATCTCGTTGCCGATGTTCATGGAGGAGCTGTTTTGGGGCTGCGCCGGAATCGGTTTGGCGATTGTCATGCCGGCGCTGGCGCTTTCGGCAATCGGTCAGGCTGCGTCCCCGGAACAGATGCTTCAGTGGGCACCCGAATGCTTTGGCACGCCGGGCGATCTCAAACTGGCGGCGTTGGCCATCTCCGAACCCGAGGGCGGCAGCGACGTACGGAATCTGCGCACTCGCGCGCGCCGCGACGGTGATGACTGGATCATCGACGGCCACAAAATGTGGATCGGCAACGGCGGCATCGCCAATGTGCACGTGGTCAACGCGGTGGTCGACGAGGAACTCGGCCACCGCGGCCAGGCGCTGTTCGTGGTACCCGGCGGAACGCCCGGGCTGCAACTGGTGCGAAAACTCGACAAGCTCGGGTGCCGGGCGTCCCACACCGCCGAGTTGCTGTTCGAAGGAGTCCGCGTTCCCGAAGCCAATTTGCTCGGGGGACAAGAGAAACTTGAACACAAACTCGCCAAAGCCCGGGAGGTTGTGGCCGGTGGAGAACGTTCCGGGTCGGCGACGTTAGGCACCTTCGAGCAGACCCGCCCTATGGTAGCCGCCCAGGCGATCGGGATCGCGCGTGCCGCATTGGAATACGCGACGTGGTATGCAACAGAGCGGCAGGCATTCGGCGGGCCGATCATCGACAACCAGGGCATCGCTTTTCCGCTGGCGGACCTGGCCACCCAGCTTGACGCCGCTCGACTGCTGACCTGGCGTGCCTCGTGGATGGCGGCTAACGGGGTGCCCTTCGAGCGGGGCGAGGGATCGATGTCGAAACTCGCCGCCAGCGAAGTGGCCGTCAAGGCCACCGAACGCGCCATCCAAACCATGGGTGGCTGGGGTTACATCACCGATCACCCGGTGGAGAAGTGGTACCGGGATGCCAAGCTATACACCATCTTTGAAGGCACCAGCGAGATTCAAAGAATGGTGATCTCCAACGCGCTGGGTGCCGCCGTGGGGACCCCGCCGCTGCACGTGGTGATCGAGCCGACCGGTGGTCCGTTGAACCGCATATTCGGCCGTGGCACCCCGCTGCGATCCCGCGCATCCGATGCCGCGCTGTCGATGCAGGACCGGCTGCCCGAACCCGTCATGCGGCTGGCCATGAAAGCGCTGCGGCCGCCCGGAAGGTAGGCGGGCCAAGGGTACTGTCGCGGTATTGGCGCCGTATCGCGACGACGACGGAGGGTTCACGATGAGCAACCTTGAAGCCGCGCCGGCCGAAGTCGTCTGCGCCAATTCACACAGTCCAGGCACATCGCCGTTGGTGCAAGTCTTAACTCCGCGAGAGGTTCCGCTGGGCGGGCCGCGGGCGATCCGGGTGCGGCGCACGCTTCCGCAACGACAACGCTCGCTGATCGGCACCTGGTGTTTCATCGACCACTACGGGCCCGTGTCGACACGCATGGATGTGCCGCCCCACCCGCACACCGGATTGCAAACGGTCAGTTGGTTGTTCAGTGGGGGAGTGGAGCACCGCGACAGCGCCGGCGTCCACGCCGTGGTCCGACCCGGCGAGCTGAATCTGATGACTGCGGGCGCGGGCGTCTGTCACTCCGAGGTGTCGATGGAGTCGGATGCCGTTTTGCACGGTGTCCAGCTCTGGGTGGCACTGCCCGATTCGGATCGCGACACCGGTCGCGACTTTGCCCACTACGTTCCCGCGCCGATTGCGCTGCCGGGTGCGGTTGCGCGGGTATTTCTCGGGGAACTGGCCGGCAGCCGTTCCCCGGTGCACACGTTCACTCCGCTACTGGGTGCCCAGATCGATCTGGTCGCGAACGCACGGCTGGACATCGAGGTCGATCCGGCATTCGAACACGGTGTGCTCTGCGATTCGGGGAGCGTGCACCTGGGCGGGACTGGCCTGGCGGCCGGCGACCTCGGTTACCACGGTCCGGGCAGTTCGTCCCTGCACTTGCACAACACGGAGGATCGGCCCGCACGCGTTCTGCTGCTGGGAGGCACCCCCTTCACCGAACAGCTGGTGATGTGGTGGAACTTCGTCGGGCGCAGCCACGACGACATCGTCGGCTACCGCCGACTGTGGGAGGACGGCAACGACCGCTTCGGCGCCGTCCAGGGATATCGAGGCGCAGTTACCCGGCTGCCCGCCCCACCGCTGCCGACCACCCGGCTGCAGCCTCGTCCGATACCGTCCACCAACGCCGGAACGAAAGGGGAGCACAGATGACCGCCGATAAGACCGGCGCACAAACCACCGTCACCGCGGAGGAGGGCAGGTACACCATTGCCGTGGAGGGCAAAACGGTCGGTCTCGCCGATTTCGCTGACCGTGGCTATCAGCGCGTCTTCTACCACACCGAAATCGATCCCGAATTCGGCGGACGTGGCCTGGCGACCATCCTGGTCGAGGAGGCACTGAATGCGGCTCGGGACGACGGCAAGCGCGTCGTTCCGGTGTGCTCCATGGTCGTCACGGTCCTCAAGAAGCATCCGGAATTCGACGCCATCACCGACCCTGTCACCGCCGAGGTCAAGGACTGGGCGATGACGCAACCGCATGCTTAAGCAGACGAAGCGCGGCTCGACCTGGCTTCCCCGTGCGACGTTCAGCGTCGATCGCGACGGTTTCTCTGAGCGATGACTCGACTCATCACAACGGTGGGCGAAGGGGGACTTGAACCCCCACGTCCCGAAGGACACTGGCACCTGAAGCCAGCGCGTCTGCCATTCCGCCACTCGCCCGGAAAACGACCGATGGACCATACCACTGTAATAGCCGTGTGCCCCAATCGCATCGGAGGGCCGGGCAGCCGTTCCCGCGTTGTACGGCTGCTACGCGAATGGCTCTGAGCTGCACGGATACAATTCTCAGAGTTCCCGAGGTGCCGTGGCATCGCGGTGGCCCGATAACATGCTGAGGTGATGCAATACGCGGGCGGTTCGTTTGCCTCGCTCCCCGCGGTACACCGTGGCAAGTGCGGGCGAGCACTAAACGATGAGTAGCCACCTGGGCCTCGTTCAACGTTTCGAGCGCAGGCTCGAGGCGACGGTAGACAATGCGTTTGCCCGAGTGTTCGGGGGATCGATAGTCCCGCAAGAGGTGGAGGCGCTATTGCGCCGCGAATCCGACGACGGCGTCCGGGTGCTTCAGGGAAATCGCCTTTTGGCCCCGAACGAATACATCATTACCCTCGGTATGCACGACTTTGAGAAGGTGGGCGCCGACCCGGATCTCACGTCGGGCGTTTTCGCTAGGTACGTGGCTAACTATATCCATGAACAGGGGTGGCAAACGTATGGTGATGTGGTCGTCCGGTTCGAGCAGTCGTCGAGCCTGCACACCGGTCAGTACCGCGCCCGCGGTGCTGTCAACCCCGACGTCGAGCCCCGCCCGGCGGACAACGATTCCCTCCGGCCACAATCAAATCATGCGTTCGGCGCAGAACGAGGAGTAGCACCAATGACCGACAATTCGAGCTACCGCGGAAGTCAGGGGCAGGGGCAGCCCGGTGACGAGTACTACGACGAGCACTCCGGGCGTCCGCAGGACGCTCCGCGCGGTGGCCCGGAGCCGCAGGGCGCGCCGGACCCCCGAGGCGGCTATCCACCCGAGCAGGGGGGCTACCCACCCCAGGGCGGATATCCGCCGCCTCGCCACCCCGACCAGGGTGGCTACCCCGACCAAGGGGGCTACCAAGACCAGCGCGGCGGCTACCCCGAGCAAGGCGGCTACCCCGAGCAGGGCGGGTACCCCGAGCAGGGCGGTTACCAGGGCCAGCGCGGTGGCTATCCCGATCAAGGCGGTTACCAAGAGCGCGGGTACCAGGGCGGCTACCCAGACCAGGGGCGCGGCTACCCCGATCAAGGGCAGGGTGGTTACCCGCCCTCGTATGAGCAGCGTCCTCCGGCCCCGGGCGGCTATGGCGGCCAAGGCTACGACCAGGGCTACCGGCAGGGCGGTTACAGCCCGCCCGGCGCCGGTCAGCCCGGCGGTGGCCAGCCGGGCTATGGCGATTACGGTCGCGGGCCGGCTCGCCAGGACGAGGGTGGCTATGCCCCGCCGGCGCCCCCCGGGCCGTCCGAACAGCGTCCGGCTTACCCCGACCAGGGCGCCGGGTACGACCAGGGCTACCAGCAGGGTGGGGGATACGGCCAGCAGGACTATGGCCAGGGCGACTACACCCAGTATGCCGAAAGCGTTCCGGGCGGAGGGTACGCACCTCAAGGCGGTGGATACGCCGATACCGCCCACCGCGATTACGAATACGGCCAGCAGGCTGACTATGGCCAGCCGGCCGACTACGGTCAGCCAGCCGACTACGGCCAGCAGGCGGGCGGCGGCTACGGCGGCTACGGCCAGGGCGGCTACGGGTCCGCCGGAACTTCGGTCACCTTGCAACTCGACGATGGCAGCGGCCGGACCTATCAGCTGCGCGAAGGCTCCAACATCGTGGGTCGCGGACAAGACGCCCAGTTCCGGTTGCCGGACACCGGGGTGTCGCGGCGTCATCTGGAGATCCGCTGGGATGGCCAGGTCGCTCTGCTCTCCGACCTCAACTCCACCAACGGCACCACCGTCAATAACGCACCGGTACAGGAGTGGCAGTTGGCCGATGGCGACGTGATCCGTTTGGGCCACTCGGAGATCATCGTTCGCATTCACTGAACGCACCGGGCTCAAGCTGCCGTGCTTCGCCCCGCGGCGACCACCGTCCAAGTATCGTGACGTTGCTGATGTGCTCGGCGTCACGAGTACAACGGGTGCCGGCGCTAGGACGGAAAGGACGTCAGATGCAGGGACTAGTACTGCAACTGACGCGTGCCGGATTTTTGATGTTGTTATGGGTGTTCATCTGGTCTGTCCTGCGGATATTGCGGACCGATATTTATGCGCCCACCGGTGCTGTCATGGTGCGTCGCGGCCTGGCGTTGCGCGGCACGCTGCTGCCCTCGCGTCAGCGCCGCCACGCCGCCCGCTACCTGGTGGTGACCGAAGGGGCGCTGGCGGGTGCGCGCATCACCCTCACGGGGCAATCGGTGTTGATCGGACGCGCTGATGACTCGACCCTGGTGCTGACCGATGACTACGCCTCGACACGGCACGCCCGGCTGTCTCAGCGCGGTTCGGAATGGTACGTCGAGGATCTAGGATCGACCAACGGCACTTACCTTGACAGGGCGAAGGTGACCACCGCGGTACGAGTTCCAATCGGAACGCCGATCCGGATCGGCAAAACGGCAATCGAGTTGCGCCCGTGACCCTGGTCCTGCGATATGCCGCCCGCAGCGATCGCGGCCTGGTACGTGCCAACAACGAAGACTCCGTCTACGCGGGCGCGCGACTTCTGGCCCTGGCCGACGGCATGGGCGGCCACGCCGCCGGCGAGGTGGCCTCCCAGTTGGTGATCGCCGCACTGGCCCATCTCGACGACGACGAACCCGGCGGCGACCTGCTGGCCAAGCTCGATGCCGCGGTGCGCGCCGGCAACTCGGCGATCGCCGCACAGGTCGAGATGGAGCCCGACCTCGAGGGGATGGGCACCACCCTTACTGCAATCCTGTTCGACGGCAACAGGATTGGGTTGGTCCACATCGGTGACTCGCGCGGCTATCTGCTGCGCGACGGCGAGCTGGCCCAGATCACCAAGGACGACACGTTTGTCCAAACCTTGGTTGACGAAGGGCGAATCACCCGGGAAGAGGCACACAGCCACCCGCAGCGGTCCCTGATCATGCGGGCGTTGACCGGGCACGAGGTCGAGCCGACGTTGACCATGCGAGAAGCGCGCGCCGGTGATCGCTATCTGCTCTGCTCGGACGGGCTATCCGACCCGGTGAGTGACGAAACCATCCTCGAGGCCTTGCAAATCCCCGATGTCGCCGAGAGCGCCTACCGCCTCATCGAATTGGCGCTCCGCGGCGGCGGACCCGACAACGTGACCGTCGTCGTCGCCGACGTCGTCGACTACGACTACGGCCAAACCCAGCCGATTCTCGCCGGTGCGGTATCGGGTGAAGAGGATCAACTGACCCTGCCCAACACCTCCGCCGGCCGCGCCTCGGCCATCAGGCCCCGCGAAGAAGTAGCTAAACGCGTTCCGCCGCAAGCGGATACGTCTAGTCGGCCCCGGTGGTCGCGGCGGCGGATGGCGGTCGTTATCACGCTCGTGGCGCTGCTGATCCTGGCGGGCCTGGGCATTGGCCGAGCCATCATCCGGAGCAACTATTACGTCGCCGAATACAACGGCATGGTGTCCATCGTTCGCGGAATTCAAGGATCGCTGCTGGGCATGTCCCTGCATGAGCCCTACTTGATCGGCTGCTTGAACCAACGCAACGAGCTATCCCTGATCAGCTCCAGCCAGACCGGCGGTCATCTCGACTGCCACCTGATGCAACTGCAGGATCTGCGCCCTCCTGAACGCGCACAGGTTCAGGCGGGGCTTCCGGCCGGAACTCTGGATAACGCCATCGGACAGCTGCGCCAACTGTCCGCCAACTCCCTACTGCCGCCGTGTCCATCCCCCCGCGCCACCTCTCCGCCCGGGTCCCAGGGCCCGACCAGTGCGGGCGGGACAACGCAGCCAAACCCCACAGCACCCACTAACGCCTCCAGCGGTACCCCCTCCATCAGCACGAGTTCGACCAGCAGCCCCGCAAGCGCCACACCCGCTGCGCCCGCGACCACGGCGCCCACCACGTCCCAGACGGTGACTGCACTCCCCCCACCCCCACCTCAGCCAGGAATCGACTGCCGGGCGGTGGCATGACCACACAAATCCAGCCCCCGGTTGCCGTTACGCCTCCGCTGCCCACTCGGCGCAACGCCGAACTGCTGCTGTTGTGTTTCGCCGCACTGATCACCGTCGCCGCGTTGGTCATCGTCGAGGCCAACCAGGAGCGCGGCTTGCGGTGGGACCTGGCCAGCTACGGGCTGATCTTCCTGGTCGTGTTCGGAGGCGCACATCTGGCCATCAGGCGCTTCGCCCCCTACACCGACCCGTTGCTGCTGCCAATAGTGGCCTTGCTCAACGGACTTGGCCTGGTGATGATCCACCGGCTCGACCTCGTCAACAACGAGCTGAGCGGCCGTCGTCACCCGAGCGCAACCCAGCAGATGCTGTGGACCCTGGTCGGGGTGGCCGCGTTCGCGCTCGTGGTCACCTTCATGAAAGATCATCGACATCTTGCGGGCTACGGCTACATATGCGGACTCACGGGCCTGGTGTTGTTGGTGATTCCCGCGCTGCTGCCCGCGTCAATGTCCGAGCAGAACGGCGCCAAAATCTGGATTCGCTTCTCGGGCTTTTCATTTCAGCCTGCCGAGTTTTCCAAGATTTTGCTGCTAATCTTCTTCTCAGCGGTGCTGATCACCAAACGCGGTCTTTTCACCAGCGCCGGCAAGCATGTCATGGGCATGACCCTGCCGCGCCCGCGAGACCTCGCGCCGCTGCTGGCCGCGTGGGTGATCTCGGTCGGTGTGATGGCCTTCGAAAAAGACCTCGGCACTTCGCTTTTGCTCTACGCGTCATATCTGGTGGTGGTTTATCTCGCCACTCAGCGCTTCAGTTGGGTCGTCATCGGCTTGCTGCTGTTCGGCGCGGGAAGCGTTGCGGCGTATTTCATTTTCGAACACGTCCGGATTCGCGTGCAGACATGGTGGGATCCGTTCGCCGACCCCGATGGCAGCGGCTACCAGATCGTGCAGTCACTGTTCAGCTTTGCCACCGGCGGCATCTTCGGCACCGGGCTCGGTAACGGTCAGCCCGACACCGTGCCGGCCGCGTCGACCGATTTCATCACCGCTGCATTCGGTGAAGAGCTCGGGCTGGTCGGGCTGGCCAGCATTTTGATGCTGTACACGATCGTCATCGTGCGCGGCCTGCGCACCGCGATCGCGACGCGCGACAGCTTCAGCAAGCTGCTTGCCGCGGGTCTGGCGTCGACGCTTGCCATCCAGCTGTTCGTCGTCGTCGGCGGCGTAACGCAGCTCATTCCGCTGACCGGGTTGACCACACCGTGGATGTCCTACGGTGGCTCCTCGTTGCTGGCGAACTACGTGCTGCTGGCCATCCTGGCTCGCATCTCGCACAGTGCCAGACGGCCCCTACGCACCCGCGCGCACCACACATCGCCGATCGCGGCGGCCGGCACCGAGGTAATCGATCGGGTATGAACGCCTCACTCCGCCGGATCTCGATGACCGTGATGGCGTTGATCGTCCTGCTCTTGCTCAACGCCACGATGACGCAGGTCTTCGCCGCTGACGGGCTGCGTGCCGACCCGCGAAACCAGCGAGTGCTGCTCGACGAGTATTCGCGTCAACGCGGCCAGATCATCGCGGGCGGCCAGCTGTTGGCCTACTCCGTGGCCACCGACAGCCGGTTCCGTTTCCTGCGGGTCTATCCCAACCCTGCCGTGTACGCGCCGGTTACCGGCTTCTACTCGCTGCGCTATTCCAGCTCGGGCCTGGAACGCGCTGAGGACCCGCTGCTGAACGGGTCCGACGAGCGACTCTTCGGGCGCCGGCTGGCCGACTTCTTCACCGGTCGCGATCCGCGCGGTGGCAACGTCGACACCACGATCATTCCGCACGTGCAGCAGGCCGGCTGGGACGCGATGCAGCAGGGCTGCGGCGGGCCACCGTGCAAGGGAGCCGTCGTCGCGCTCGAACCGTCCACCGGCAAGATTCTGGCCATGGTGTCGTCGCCGTCCTACGACCCCAATCTGCTGGCGTCACACGATCCCGAGGTGCAGGCGCAGGCCTGGCAGCGGCTTCGCGACGACCCCGACAATCCGCTGACCAACCGTGCCATCTCCGAGACCTATCCACCCGGTTCCACGTTCAAGGTGATCACCACGGCGGCGGCACTGCAGGCGGGCGCGACCGAAACCGAGCAGTTGACCGCGGCGGCCTCCATTCCGCTGCCCGGCAGCACCGCCACTTTGCAGAACTACGGTGGCGCGCCCTGCGGCAACGAAACGACGGTGTCCCTCAGCCAGGCATTCGCCCTGTCCTGCAACACCGCATTCGTCCAGCTCGGGATCCTCACCGGAGCCGACGCGCTGCGCAGCATGGCGCACTCGTTCGGACTGGACAGCACGCCCAGCGTAATTCCGCTGCAGGTCGCCGAGTCAACCGTCGGGATAATCCCGGATGCCGCCGCGCTGGGGATGTCGAGCATCGGCCAGAAGGACGTCGCGCTGACACCGCTGCAAAACGCCGAAATCGCCGCGACCATCGCGAATTCCGGGGTGATGATGCAGCCCTACCTGATCGACAGCCTCAAGGGGCCAGACCTGGCCAACATCAGCACCACCGCCCCCTACCAACAGCGCCGCGCGGTGTCGCCGCAGGTCGCGGCTAAGCTAACAGAGCTGATGGTCGGCGCCGAGAAGGTCGCGCAACAGAAGGGGGCCATTCCCGGCGTGCAGATTGCATCCAAGACCGGTACCGCAGAGCATGGCACCGACCCGCGTAACACTCCACCGCACGCGTGGTACATCGCGTTCGCGCCGGCACAGACGCCGAAGGTCGCCGTGGCGGTGCTGGTGGAGAACGGCGGTGACCGCCTCTCCGCCACCGGCGGGGCGCTCGCCGCGCCGATCGGGCGGGCCGTGATCGAGGCCGCGCTACAGGGAGGACCATGAGCCCGCGAGTTGGTGTGACGCTGTCTGGCAGGTACCGTCTGCAGCGCCTGATCGCCACCGGTGGCATGGGCCAGGTGTGGGAGGCGGTGGACAGCCGCCTGGGCCGGCGCGTTGCGGTCAAGGTGCTCAAACAGGAGTTCTCCCAGGACCCCGAGTTCATCGAGCGGTTCCGCGCCGAGGCCCGCACCACCGCGATGCTCAACCACCCCGGGATCGCCGCCGTCCACGACTACGGCGAAAGCCAGCTCGACGGGGAGGGACGCACCGCCTACCTGGTGATGGAGCTGGTCAACGGCGAGCCACTGAATTCGGTGCTCAAGCGCACCGGACGGCTCTCGTTGCGGCACGCGCTGGACATGCTCGAGCAGACTGGCCGGGCTCTTCAAGTTGCCCACGCCGCCGGCCTGGTACACCGCGACGTCAAACCGGGCAACATCTTGATCACCCCCACCGGCCAGGTGAAGATCACCGACTTCGGTATCGCCAAGGCTGTCGACGCCGCGCCGGTGACCCAGACCGGAATGGTGATGGGCACCGCCCAATACATCGCCCCCGAACAGGCCCTGGGTCACGACGCGACCCCGGCCAGCGACGTCTATTCGCTGGGAGTCGTTGGGTACGAAGTAGTTTCGGGTAAGCGACCGTTCACCGGCGACGGCGCCTTGACGGTGGCAATGAAACACATCAAGGAACCCCCGCCGCCGCTACCCGCCGAGCTGCCGCCCAACGTGCGCGAACTCATCGAGATCACGCTGGTGAAGAACCCCAGCATGCGCTACCGCAGCGGGGGACCGTTCGCGGACGCAGTGGCCGCGGTGCGGGCCGGCCGTCGTCCCCCGCGACCCAGCCAGTCGCCGCCCCCCGGGCGGGCCTCGCCGGCAACCATTCCGTCCAGCCCGACGACCAGGCCGGCAGCCTTGTCCAGTGGCCGAGGCGCCACGCCCCGCCGATCGCGGCCGTCGACGGGTGGCCACCGCCCGCCCCCGCCCCGGCGGACGTTCTCGTCGGGCCAGCGGGCGCTGCTGTGGGCCGCGGGAGTCCTTGGCGCGCTCGCGATCATCATCGCGGTGCTCATTGTCATCAATTCCCGCTCGGAAAACCCGCAGCAGTCACCGCCTCCGACGGTGACCGATACCGGGACTCCGCCCGCGACGGGGCCGCCACCGCCGACCAAGACTCCCACCGGTGCCGGCCCCGGCCGAGGTTTACGCCTTGATTGGACGGATCGCGGGACCATAGGTAATTCTGGATTTCAGAGCACTGCGCCCGAACCCACCCCGGTTGATGATGCGGGCCGGAACGACCCGAGGAGGACCCGGGCAGGCGCAACGGGCTGGGTTATTTTGGCGCCCAGCACGTCGCCGGCCCGATACGAGACATCGCAATGACCACCCCTCAACACCTGTCCGACCGGTATGAACTCGGCGAGATCCTCGGTTTCGGGGGTATGTCCGAGGTTCATCTGGCCCGCGACGTCCGTTTGCACCGCGACGTCGCGGTCAAGGTGCTGCGCGCCGATCTGGCCCGTGATCCCAGCTTCTATCTGCGCTTCCGGCGCGAGGCGCAGAACGCCGCGGCGCTGAATCACCCGTCAATCGTCGCGGTCTACGACACCGGCGAGGCAGAAACGCCTACCGGCCCGCTGCCCTACATCGTCATGGAGTACGTCGACGGGGTCACCCTGCGGGACATCGTGCACACCGACGGCCCCCTGCCTCCCCAGCGCGCCATCGAGATCATCGCCGACGCTTGCCAGGCGCTGAACTTCAGCCATCAGAACGGCATCATTCACCGCGACGTCAAGCCGGCGAACATCATGATCAGCGCCGCCAATGCGGTCAAGGTGATGGACTTCGGCATCGCGCGCGCGATCGCCGACAGCGGCAACAGCGTCACCCAGACCGCCGCCGTGATCGGGACCGCCCAGTATCTGTCACCCGAACAAGCCCGCGGTGATCCCGTCGACGCTCGATCCGACGTCTACTCGTTGGGTTGTGTTCTTTACGAAATCCTCACGGGGGAACCACCTTTCACCGGTGATTCGCCCGTGGCGGTTGCCTACCAGCATGTCCGCGAAGATCCGGTTCCGCCGTCCAAGCGGCACGAGGGCATCTCTGCCGACCTCGACGCCGTCGTGCTCAAGGCGCTGGCCAAGAATCCGGAGAATCGCTATCAGACCGCGGCCGAAATGCGTGCCGATCTAGTCCGGGTGCACAACGGAGAGACCCCGGAGGCACCCAAGGTGTTCACCGACGCCGACCGCACCTCGCTGCTGTCGTCCGCAGGAAGCCACGGCGGCCCACGCACCGACCCGCTGCCTCGCCAGCCCCTCGACGAGACCGACCGCGATCGCCCCGGCGGTTCGATCGCCCGCTGGGTCGTCGCGGTCGCCGTGCTGGCGGTGCTGACGATCGTCGTCGTCATCGCCGTCAACACGTTCGGCGGCAATACCCGCGATGTTCAAGTGCCCGACATGCGCGGTCAAGTGTCCGCCGATGCCATTGCCGCCCTGCAAAACCGGGGCTTCAAAACCCGCACCCTGCAAAAGCCCGACTCGGCGGTCCCACCCGACCACGTCATCAGTACCGATCCCGGTGCCAACGCTTCGGTGGGTGCGGGCGACGAAATCACCATCAACGTCTCCACCGGGCCCGAGCAGCGCGAAGTGCCCGATGTCTCCTCGCTGAGCTACGCCGACGCGGTCGGCAAGCTGAAAGCCGCCGGATTCAGCAAGTTCAAGCAGGCGAACTCGCCGTCGTCCCCGGAATCGTTGGGCAAGGTCATCGGGACCAATCCGCCGGCCAACCAGACGTCGGCGATCACCAACGTGATCACCATCGTTGTCGGCTCCGGGCCGGAGACCAAGCAGGTCCCCGACGTCGCGGGTCAGACCGTCGACATCGCGCAGAAGAACCTGACCGTCTACGGGTTCAGCAAGTTCAGCCAGGCACAGGTGGACAGCCCGCAGCCGGCCGGTGAGGTGATCGGCACCAATCCGCCCAAGGGCCAAACGGTTCCGGTGGACTCGGTGATCGAGCTGCAGGTGTCCAAGGGCAACCAATTCATCATGCCCGACCTGACCGGCATGTTCTGGACCGACGCCGAACCCCGGTTACGCACGCTGGGCTGGACAGGCGTGCTGGACAAGGGTCCCGACGTGGACGCCGGTGGCTCCCAGCACAACAAGGTCGTGTATCAGAACCCGCCGGCCGGCACCGGGGTCAATCGGGACGGGATCATCACGCTGAAGTTCGGTCAGTAGCCAGCGAAGCCGGGAAGTGTGGCCGCACCGCGGCGCGGACCTCGTTCTCCAGTCGGCGGACCAGCGTGTCGTTGCGCGCCCACCCGCAATAGGCCAGCCAGTTCGCCAACATTCGGTGTCCGCCCTCGGTCAGGATCGACTCCGGATGGAACTGCACACCGTGAATCGGCAGCTCGGTGTGACGCACGGCCATGATCACCCCGCTGCGGGTGCGCGCGGTGACCTCCAGCACCGCGGGCAGCGATTCCGGCAGGATCGTCAGCGAGTGGTACCGGGTCGCCGTGAATGGATCCGGAAGCCCTTGTAACACACCAACATTGGTGTGAAATATGCTGCTGGTCTTGCCGTGCAACAACTCGGGCGCGCGGTCCACCGTGGCGCCGAATGCGACGCCGATGGCCTGGTGCCCCAGGCAGACGCCGAGCAGCGGGGTGCGCTCCGCGGCGCAGGCACGGACCAGGCTGATCGAGGCACCCGCGCGTTCCGGGGTGCCCGGTCCGGGGCTGAGCAGGACACCGTCGAACTGCGCGGCGACGGCGGTCTCATCGGAGAGCCGAGCGTCGTCGTTGCGCCACACGTCCGCCTCGACGCCCAACTGGCCCAGGTACTGCACCAGGTTGAACACGAAGCTGTCGTAGTTGTCGACGACCAGGATGCGCATCGTGTCAGGTTACCGCCCGGCGCTGCGCCGATCCCGTCCCGTCGGCCTCAGTACGCAACGGGCCCCGCGGGCTGTGCGAAGTGCATTCGGACCGGTTCGGAATGGCCGACGATCTGCACATCCGGCTTGACCTCTTCGTGATAGCCGAGGCCGAACCGCACCACGTACTGCTTGTAGAGGATGACCAGGGGAGCGGCGGCCAGAGCGGCTTGCATGGCTGCGGCATTGCCGATCGCGGTGATCGTGTAGGGCGGGCTGTATGTACGCCCGTTCAGCAAGAGCGTGTTGCCGACACAGCGAGGCACCGAGGTCGCGATGATCCGCTGGTCCTGCATCTGGATCGCCTCCGCGCCGGCGCTCCACAACGCGTTGAGGACGGCCTGAATGTCCTGCTGGTGCACCACCAAATCGTCGGGCGATGCGTCGCGCGGGAAGCGGCCATTGGCGTCGCGCTGCGCGTCGTCCAGGGTCACCACGAGGCCCGGGCCGTGGACCGGGTCCATGTCGGCCTCGCTCGCCAGCTCGGCGGACCGCCGCAGCATCGCCGCCAGCGCGGTATCCGAAGACCGGCCGTGCGTCGAGTCGATTCTGTTGGCCAGCTCATCGCGTTCGGCGCTCAGGTGGCTCACCGACGACTGCGCCTCACGAACCAGATCGACCAGACGCGGCGCGTCACTGCGGCGGATCTCGGCGCCACCGGACACGCCGTGGGTGGCGGCGAGCAGCAACCCGGCGAGCAGGCAAACCAGCGGGACACCGAAGCGCCATGGTGAGCGGCGCGTGTCGATCATCGAGTCTCCATTTCCTGGTCACCGTGCCAGGTGAGTTAATCTCGTAGCCAAGCTATACGTGCAGCTGCCGTCGTCATCGTGGCACCCCGTCCCGCTACCGTGTTGTTGAGGTACTCCCGAGATACCCCGAGGTAATCATGCCCAAGTCCAAGGTCCGCAAGAAGAACGATTTCACCGTCAGCGCCGTCAGCCGCACGCCGGTCAAGGTGAAAACCGGACCGTCGAGTGTGTGGTTCGTTTGTTTGTTTGTCGGCCTCATGCTGATCGGGCTCGTCTGGCTGATGGTGTTCCAATTGGCCGCCGTCGGAAGCCAGGCCCCGGCGGCGCTGAACTGGATGGCGCAACTCGGCCCGTGGAACTATGCCATCGCGTTCGCTTTCATGATCACTGGCTTGTTGCTCACAATGCGCTGGCACTGAACAAGACCAAGAACCTAATGAATTCATCTTGGTGGCTGTCTGTTACTGGCTCAGCAACCTTACGGTCACCCAATCACACGCGTGTGATTTATCCCCACTGTTGATAGCGCTTGTGGATAACCGCATAGGCAGTGGTGGGAGGGTCTAGGCAGCGCATGCAGCAAACTCAATGGGCGCCGCGTACGGCGGGAATCGCTGGTTGTGGACTCGGCGGTGTTCTGATGGCTATCGCCTGTGTGACCCTCGTCACAGACCCGCCAGGGCGTGTGATGACCGGACTTGCCGCAGCCGGTCTGATCTTGTTTGCGAGCGTCTCGTGGCGTGCGCGCCCCAAGCTGGCAATTACCCCGTCCGGCCTGGCTATCAAGGGGTGGTTCCGAACGCAGTTATTACGCCGTCCCGACATCAAGATCATCCGGATCACCGAGTTCCGCCGGTACGGCCGCAAGGTCCGGCTTCTCG
>NZ_JBKQOI010000280.1:0-4769 GCF_052145595.1 Mycobacterium sp.
TCGGCCGCGGCAGTTCCGCTGCCCGATCCCTATCTGGGTGAAAAGATTTGCGCTGCAGTGGTTTTCAACGGAGACCCGGTCAGCCTCGCGGAGTTGAACGCCTACCTTGGCGAGCGCGGGGTGGCCACACACGCCCGGCCCGACATGCTGGTCGCGATGGCGGCACTGCCCACAACACCAATCGGCAAGATCGATAAGAAAGCGATAGCCCGCCGGTTCGGTGGTTCGGAGGCATCGCAGCGGCAAGGAGCGTAGCGCCACGGCGAACGTCGGGCACATCCACGGATGGCGCTACGCTCATCGTCTCTGATACCCGGCCGCATCCGGGGCGAAACTGCCCGCGTCCGCGCCCGCCGTTACCGCTCGCTGAGCGTCAGCGTCCCCTCGGTTCTGAGCACCTTGCTGGCCGTGATCCGCTCGGTCTTGCGAGCCTCGCGGTCGAGGTAGCGCTGCTTGGACTCATCGAATTTGTCGGAGGCCTGCTCGAGCTCTTTGATCAGTACGGCGAGGTCGTCGCGCATCCACGCGGCCTCGCCGGTGAAGTCTTCGCGTTCGAAGATGCGCCACTTCCTCAGCACCGGCATGACGACCTCGTCGAGGTGTATGCGCGGGTCGTAGACGCCGCCGACGGCGATGATCACCGCCTTGCGGCGGAACTCCGGCACCGTGAAGCCGGGCATCTTGAAGTTGCGCAGGATCCGGTGCACCGACTTCATCGCCTGGTTGGGCGCGATGTCCAGGCCCGCGGCGCTGACGTCGCGGTAGAAGATCATGTGCAGGTTCTCGTCGTGTGACACCTGGGCCATCAACTGCTCCGCGATCGGGTCATTCGAGGCTTTGCCGGTGTTGCGGTGCGAGACGCGGGTGGCCAATTCCTGGAACGAGACGTACATGACCGAGTCGAACACGCTCTCAGCGAACATGTCGCCCTGCTGATTCTGCCCCGGACTGAAGCCTCTGGTCATTTGCTCCATGCGCAACTTTTCCAGCGCGACGGGATCGACCGCGCGGGTCACGACGAGGTAGTCGCGCAGCGCCGTGCTGTGCCTGTTCTCCTCGGCGGTCCACCGATTCACCCACTGCCCCCACGGACCGTCCATGCTGAAATTCATCGCGATCTCGCGGTGATACGACGGCAAGTTGTCCTCTGTCAGCAGGTTTTGCACCATCGCGACCTGCGCCACGTCGGGGAGTTGACTCTGCCCGGGCTCCCAGTCCTGGCCGTCCAGAGCGTAGAAGTTCTTGCCGTCCGACCACGGAATGTAGTCGTGCGGATTCCAATCCTTGAACATCGAGAGGTGGCGGTTGAGCAGGTCCTCGACCACAGGCTCTAGTTCCTGGAGTAGCTGCAGATTGGTCAAGCCCTTGGACACGGGGTCCTCCCAAGTTATGTGTTGCGATCAGTAACACGCAATATATCTGTGTCACGCAGTTACATCAAGCTGACACGCGCGGAATTGATCAAAAAGGGCCGAAAGTCCCTTTGGCGCGCAACGCGGAAAAACGGGACCTTCGGCTACGCCGAAACGCTCGCCAACAAGCGGAAATCTGACGCTATTGCCGTGCAATCAGGTACGGCGCGAGTGTGGACAGCTTCTCGCAGGTCTCCTCGAATTCGCGCTCGGGCTCCGACCCTTCGATGATTCCGGCACCGGCCCGCAACCATGTCTTCCCGTCGCATTCGTAGGCCGCTCGCAGCGTCAGCGCCGCGTCCAGCCCGCCGTCTGCCGAAACCATCACGACCGCACCGGAATACAGCCCGCGCGGGCCCTCATCGAGACGCAGGATGGCTTCGACGCCGGCCGCTTTCGGGATGCCCGACGCGGTGACCGCCGGAAAAAGCGCCTCCAGCGCATCCATCCGGTCGCTCGATGAGCCCAGGCGCGCGCTGATCGTGGAACCGAGGTGCTGGACGCTCCCCCGCTCCCGCACCGTCATGAAGTCGGTGACCACCGCGGTGCCCGGTTCGGCGATCTCGGTGATTTCCCGTAGCGAGCTACGCACCGAAATAGCGTGTTCGACAATCTCTTTGGAGTTCGACTCCAGGTCGTCGCGGGCCTGACGATCATGCGCCGCACCACGACCGAGCGCGCGGGTACCGGCCAGCGGCTCGGTCACCACGGCACCGTCGTGGTGAACGGCCGCGACAAGTTCGGGGCTGTAGCCCACGGCGCGCATTCCGCCCAGCCGCAACAGAAACGACCTCACCGGGGTGTTGTGCCGACGCCCGAGCCGGTAGGTGGACGGGAAATCAACCGCGAAAGGGACTTCGACACAACGGGATAAGATCACCTTGTGGTAGCTGCCCGTGGCGATCTCACGGACCGCCATCGCCACCCGATCGCGGTAGCCGGAGGGGTCGGCGTCAACGTCGACCGGGCAGGCGTCCGGAACGCCTCGCACGCCGTCCCCCACCAACTCGCGTACCGCCTCGCGGTGGCCGGTCTCGGCGCCGAAAAGGCGGACGGCCTCGCGGGTCACCACGATGCGGGTGCGCGGCCAGAACACTCGGGCCAGCGGGGTCCCCGGAGCCAGCCGCTGCTGCAGGCCATAGCGGTAAACGCCGAATTCGAACGCGATCCAGCCGAAAACTTGGTCGGTTTCCAGCAGTAGCCGGTCGATGGCTTCACCCAGCACCGGTCCCGGACGCCCGGACCACTGTTGCCGCTGGGTGGCGCCGTCGCGGATCACCCGCAGTTCGTCGCTGTCCAGCTCGACCATCGCCTGCACACCGCTGGCCAGCACCCATTGACCGTCGTGCTCGTAGAGCAGGTATTCCTCACCGACTCGCTCGGGCAGCACCGCGGCCAGCTCGGCCGCCAGGTCGGCGGGGTCGATGTGGACGGGAAGCGGCAGTGACGTGGAGCGGGCGGAACTCGTCTCGACGCTGACCTCGGTCACGGTTAGTAAATGTAGCCTAACCTATGAAACGCCGCGCGCAGGGCCCACCACCCCCGCCCCCGGCCCATGAGCGAAATCCGGCGAATCGGCGCCGCACGGACAGCCTTAACAAAACTTTAACGACAGCAGTTTTTGCCCGCCCCAGCTAACTTCTATCGCCATCGCCAACCATCGATCGAGAGAAACCTCGATACGTTCGTAATCGAGCTTGCAGATGGCTTATGCGACTGCGTTGCCCGCGGCGACCAGCCCACGATCTGCCCAGAGGCCGACCTGCGTCGATGTTTCGCATTGACGGCTTTTTGAGGAACCCTCACGCACTACTTGCCTTGAGCGTGGCGGTCTCTGACACATCTCCCCCAGCGGAGTCGGCGTCGGTCCCCCGCTGATTTCTTCGGCACGTTGACGCCGAGCCCATCCCCACAGGCAACCCACAGAGCAATCACAGTGGATTCACGCCGATCGCGCTTTACCCGGCCCGACCTGCACCGCTGTGACCACAGCCTTTAGCAAAACCACCTATTGCGCCACGCTGCGGCTAAATCTGGACGTTTCGCGTTGTTTCCGAGTGGCGGTCCCGCACCGGCGGGGTTAAATTTTGCACGATTTCGGGATGTTCGTGGTTGCCCCGGCTTGCGGACGGTGCTTCCCCCGATCAGCGCTTCAAAAGGAGAGGCACCAATGCTGCAAGAGTTCTGGCACAACTTCACGCACAACCTGTTCAAGCCGCTCCTGTTGTTCTTCTACTTCGGGTTCCTGATCCCGATATTTAAGGTGCGGTTTGAGTTCCCCTATGTGATCTACCAGGGCTTGACGATGTACCTGCTGCTGGCGATCGGCTGGCACGGTGGCGAAGAGCTCGCGAAAATCAACACCGGCATCTGGGTCATCGTGGGCTTCATGGTGCTGGGCTTCATCCTGAACTTCCTGATCGGAGGCTTAGCCTACGTACTGATGGGTTGGCTGACTTCCCTGCGAAGAATCGACCGAGCAACGGTCGCGGGTTATTACGGGTCGGACTCGGCAGGGACATTCGCCACCTGTGTGGCCTTCCTGGCCGCCGTCAATGTCGCCTTCAACGCCTACATGCCGGTCATGTTGGCCGTCATGGAGATTCCCGGTTGCTTGGTGGCGCTGTACTTCGTGGCGTTGCTGCGGCACCGAGGTCTGAACGAAGCGGGATACATGCTGGGCGAGCCCGGCTACACCCCACCGGTCAAGGTCGGGGTCGGTCCCGGCACCGCCGCGCGGCCCGCTAAGGGCGAGTCCCTGGCGGCCGAGCACAACCGAGGAGTCGAGCAGGAGCTGGAGCTCTCAATGGAGAAGCTCGAGCATCCGAACTGGGAGCCCGACCAGAGCCCGGCTCGCGGGAAGGCCAAGAGGATGCCCGTTTTCTCACGTGAGCTCCTGCAGGAAGTTTTCCTCAACCCCGGGCTCGTCCTCCTCATCGGCGGCATCCTGATCGGGCTCATCAGTGGGCTGCAGGGGCAAAAGGTCGTTGCAGACGACGACAAGTTCTTCGTGCTGGCATTCCAGGGCGTGCTGTGTCTGTTCCTGCTCGAGATGGGCATGACGGCATCCCGCAAGTTGAAAGACCTGCGATCGGCGGGCCCCGGTTTCATCTTCTTTGGCCTGCTGGCGCCGAATATCTTTGCGCCGCTGGGGATCATCGTCGCCCACGCATATGCATCTCTCACCCATGCCGATTTCAAGCCGGGAACCTACGTGCTGTTCGCGGTGCTCTGCGGCGCGGCGTCTTACATCGCCGTCCCGGCGGTCCAGCGGCTGGCCATCCCCGAAGCCAGCCCCACCCTGCCGCTGGCCGCGTCGCTGGGTCTGACCTTTTCCTACAACGTCACCATCGGAAT
>NZ_JBKQOI010000281.1:0-20087 GCF_052145595.1 Mycobacterium sp.
GATAATGTTTCAAAACTTCTACGACGGGTTCGCGGTCTTCCTCGACCAGCGGGTGCACGCCTACAAAGGCCGCGCGTGCACGCAGGTCGTGTTCGACTTCAACGATCCCAACTTCCCCGGGGCTCGAATCGCCGCACGACTGGCCGGACTGCCCTACATACGTGCCGGCCTGTGCGAGCTCGGCGGGAGCCAGTTTCCGATCGCGGAGGCCAACTACTACCAGGAGATCCTGGGAATTCTGCCGGGGGTGCAGTTTTTCGGCCGCCCGTTCAAGGAGCTGATGCGCGCCTCGCTCCTGCGCGACCGGCTTGCCGGCGTCGATTGCTTTGCCACCGACATGCCGTACCTCACCAACAACGTCACTCTCGACCCGACGGTCAAAGACATCAACGGCCAGCCGGCGCCCCGAATCACCTACCAGATCGGAAGGTTCGAGAAGATCTCGCAAGACTTCTTCGTGCCGCTGCTCGCCGCGATGTGCGGGGCGTCCGGCGCACAGCTGTTCGCCGCCGTACCCCAGAATTTGGCAAATTCGCTGGGGGGTGTTGCACCCCCGAGCGGCGAGCACACGATGGGCGGGATGCAGATGGGCGTAAACCCGGCGACGAGCGTCGTCGACGCGAATGGGAAAATGCACCAGCTGGACAACGTCTACGTCGCCGACGGCAGCGTGTTCGCCACCTCCAGCGGCTCCAACCCCACCCTGACGATCATGGCGGTGGCGCTTTGGATCGCGCGCGGGCTCACCGGCCAGCGGCACTGACGCGGTTGCTGGCTCATGGCGTCTCTGCTCACGACACCCGACATCATCAGCGGGGCGGCAACGGATTTGGCCAGACTCGGGTCGACGCTGGCCCTGGCCAACGCGACGGCATCGGCCCCCACCACCGGGATAGTGGCCGCGGCCCAAGACGAGGTGTCGACTCAGATCGCGGCGATGTTCTCCCAGTACGCCAGCGAGTTTCAACAGCTCAGCCAACATGCGGCGACCTTTCACGCCAAGTTCGTGCAGGCCCTCAACACCGCCGCCGGCTGGTATACCAGCGCCGAGGCCGCCAACGTCTCGGTGTTGGCTTCGTCGTCCGATTCATCCCTTGCCGGTTTGTTTGCTGGTTTGTTCGGCACGGTGGTCTACCAGCCGACTTACATCGTCGGGCAGGCCTGGATCACCAGCGCAGTGGGTCAATTCGTCGACAACACGTTTATCAACCCGATCGGCCAGGCGCTGATCGGGCGGGACCTGCTCGGCAATGGGGCCCCCGGCATGAGTGGCGGAACGGTTCTGCAGGCCGCCGGCGGTCGAGGCGGGTTGTTGTTCGGTAACGGCGGGCCCGGTGGCACCGCAACGAGCGGTCAGGGCGGCCTCGGCGGGGCTGCCGGACTGATCGGCAACGGCGGCACCGGCGGCGCCGGGGCCAACGGTGCCCCCGGCGGCGACGGGGGCAACGGCGGATTCCTGATGGGCATCGGCGGCACCGGCGGCGTTGGCGGCGCCGGCGGTGTAGGACAAAATGGCGGGGCCGGCGGGCCCGGCGGCGACGCCGTGGGCTGGCTGTTCGGCAACGGCGGCACCGGCGGGGCGGGTGGTGCCGGTGGGCCCGGCATCGCCGGCACCGACGGCAGTTCGGGCTTCCCGGGGACCAACGGCACCGACGGCGGGACCGGCGCTGTTGGGGGCCCCGGCGGCAGGGGCGGTAACAGCAGCCTGCTGCTCGGCAACGGCGGAACCGGCGGTGTCGGCGGCCAGGGTGGCACCGGCGGAGCCGGCGGGGCCGGCGGGGCCGGCGCGGCAGCCGTGACCGCCGGCGCGGCCGGCGGCGACGCCGGCAACGGCGGCACCGGGGGCACCGGCGGGGCGGGCGGGACGGGCGGCTACGGCGGCGCGGCCCTGGGTTTCGGCAACGTCGGCACCAATGGCGACGGCGGGGCGGGCGGCACCGGCGGTGCGGGCGGCGCGCCCGGTGACGGCGGCAACGGCGCGGCCGGCACGTTTAGCGGTCTCGGCACCGGTGACGGCGGCGCCGGCGGGGCCGGCGGTGACCCCGGCGCTGGCGGGGCCGGCGGTGCGGGCGGTGCGCCCGGCGACACCGGTACCGGCGGTGTCGCCGGCCAGACCGGAGAACCCGGCAGCACGCCCGCCAACGGCGGCAACGGCGGCATCGGCGGGGACGGCGCCGACGCCACCACCCCGGGCGGCAACGGCGGCGACGGCGGGGCCGGCGGCAAGGGCGGGCTGGTCGGCAACGGCGGCAACGGCGGCAACGGCGGCGGTGGCGCCGCGGGCGCCCCTGGCGCTACAGCCACTACCCCGACTGGCGGCGACACCGGCGGCGACGGCGGGGCGGGCGGCGACGGCGGCAACGCCGGAGCGCAGGCCGGTAACGGCATCGTCGCCGGGGCGGGCGGCAACGGCGGACAAGGCGGCGGCGGCGGGGCCGGCGGGGTTGGCGGTGACGCCACCGGTGCAGGCGTAGCCGGCGCGACCGGTGGTGACGGCGGTAACGGCGGCGTCGGCGGGGCCGGCGGCGCGGCCACCGGTCACAGCGCGACCGGCGGTCTCGGGGGTGCCGGCGGGACGGCCGGCCAGGGCGGGGACGGCGGCACCGGCGGGACCGGCGCAACGGGCGGCGGTGACGGCGGTACCGGCGGTCAGGGCGGTCAGGGCGGGGCCGGAGGTGCCGGCGGCGCGACCGTCGGGTTGTTCAGCACCGGCGGGGCCGGCGGGACCGGCGGGACGCCCGGTACCGGCGGGACCGGCGGCGACGGCGGCCAGGCCACCGGGACCGACGGTGTCGGCGGTAACGGCGGGGCCGGTGGGGCCAGCGGGGCCGGCGGTAGTGGAGGTGCAGGCGGCGCGGTCCAAATGTCGTTGAGCACCGGCGGTGCCGGCGGGGCTGGCGGCAATGCCGCCGCCGGCGGGGCCGGCGGCGAGGGTGGCCACGCCACCGGCACCGACGGTGTCGGCGGTAACGGCGGCGCCGGCGGGGCCAGCGGGGCCGGCGGTACCGGAGGTGGCGGCGGCGCGGCCAACACCGGTGTAAACGGTGACGGCGGTAACGGGGGTGACGGCGGGGCCGGCGGCAATACCGGCACCGGCGGGGCCGGCGGTGAGGGCGGCCAGGCCACCGTTTCCGGCGGTGTCGGCGGCAACGGCGGGGCCGGCGGCGACGCCGGTGTCAGCGGTCAGGGCGGCGACGCCGGCGAGGCCGGCCCCGGTGTGAACAGTTACGGCGGTTATGGCGGGGCGGGTGGGACGGCCGCCAACGGCGGCAACGGCGGCAACGGCGGTAGCGGCGGAGCGACCGGCGGTGCTGGCGGGGGCGGGGGAAACGGCGGTAATGGCGCGGCCGGCGGGGTCGGCGGGGACTCCACGCAGGGACCCGCCGGTAACGGCGGCAATGGCGCCGACGGCGGTACCGGCGGCAATGGTGGCAACGGCGGCAGCGCCCCCGCCCCCGGCCCCTACGGCACGGGCGGGGCCGCCGGTGGGGGCGGCAACGGAGGGGCCGCCGGGATCGGCAACCCCGACGGCAATCCCGGAAGCACCGGAACAGCCGGCGAAGCGGGCGACAACGGCCAGCCCGGCTAGTCCACCACGTCCAGCGGCCGGAAACAGGTCGTCACCAAAATGAAGAGACGGCAGCGTGGTCGTCACCTCTCGGACCCGCTAAACGTCCGTGGTGCAGCATTATTCGCTGGAGAAGAGACTCACTAGCGCCGATTCCGTTACAGGACATGCGAGTCCGTGCCGATGGCCTCACAGCATACCAATGACCAGCGCCCAGCCTATTGCTGACAACCGGCGGTAAACATGGTGCATCAAAATCGAAAATGCTTGTCGGCACTCCTCTCGTTCTCGGGGCTGTGCCGAATCAGCTTCGCGCCAAAAAGGACTCGACCGCCTCGCGGTATACCTGCGGCGCTTCGTCGTGAACTAGATGACCGGCCTCAGAAACATGTAAATACGTTGTCGGAGAACCGGTTTTGGTCATCGCGTTCATCTGGCCCGGGGGGGTGACCGAGTTGCCGGCCTCGATGAGCAACGCCGGGGCCCGCGCCGCCAGCCAGTGCGCCCAGTAATCCCGGATACCCCATTCGGCGGCGATCTCGATCCATCGCGCGGTGTAGCCGTGCAACCGCCACCCGCTTTCGGTGCGGTCGAAGGCGTCCAGGAAATACTGTCCGGCAACGGGCCCGAACTCTTCGAATACTTGCTCGGCGGAGTCGAATTCGACGGGAAGCGCGTGCAACCACGGCTCCCACGGGCCGGTGGTGCGGCCGCGGAAGTCCGGCGCCATGTCCTCGATCACCAGTGCCGAAACCAAATCCGGGCGCTCCGCGGCCAGGCACCACGAATGCAGGGCGCCCATCGAATGCCCGACCAGCCTGGCCGGCGCCCCCAGTGCGCTCACCGCGTCGCCCAGATCGGCCACGAACCGCTCGGTGCTGATCGGGTGTGGGTCGTCGACGTCGCGGCCCCGGTGCCACGGAGCGTCGTAGGTGTACACGGTGCCCAACCGGGTCAGCCATGGCAGCTGACGCGACCAGGTGCTGCCCCGGCCCATCAGGCCGTGCACCAGTACCAACGGCTCACCCCGTCCGCCGCGGCAGGTCAACAGATCGGTGGGCATGCCTTCATCTTGCGCGGGCCGCCCAGGAGTAGGTCAGGCGAGGGGGCGCGGTAACCTAGCGGAATGCCGCCAGTGGTGAAGATCAACGCAATCGAAGTACCCGCCGACGCCGGCCCCGAACTGGAGAAGCGTTTCGCCCACCGCGCGCACGCGGTGGAGAATCAACCCGGTTTCCTCGGCTTCCAGCTACTGCGTCCGATCAAGGGCGAGAACCGCTACTTCGTGGTGACCCAATGGGAGTCCGATGAAGCATTCCAGGCGTGGGCGAGCGGGCCCGCCATCGAAGCCCATGCCGGACACCGAGCCAACCCGGTGGCGACCGGCGCGACGCTGCTGGAATTCGAGGTCGTGATGGACGTTGCCGGTAGCGAACCGGCTGGTTAGCAAGCGGTCGGGGCGCCGCCGCGTGGCGGCGCTGAGCGCCGTCGCGGCGCTGGTCGTGACCCTGGCGCCGGGTTGCGCACCTTCCCCTTCCCCGCACGCGAACGCGGCCAACACCGGCCGCGGCATCGACACCAGAACACCTCCCGGTCTGCGGGCCCAGCAGACCATGGACATGCTCAACTCGGACTGGCCCATCGGGCCGGTCGGCGTCGGCACCCTTGCCGCGCCCGACAAGGTGGAGTCGGTCGAGACCACCATGGAGGGGCTCTGGTGGGATCGCCCCTTCACCCTCGACGGCGTCGACATCAGCGCCAGCGTGGCCAGGCTGCACCTGATCTCCTCTTACGGCGCGCGACAAGACATCCGGGTACACACCGACGATGACGGACGGGTCGATGGGTTCGACGTCGACGCGCAGGCACCAAAGATCGACTCGTGGCACGACGTGGACGCCGTGTTGAGCAAGACCGGCGCCCGCTATTCCTACCAGGTCGTCAAAGTCGACAACGGCCACTGCGACCCGGTAGCGGGCACGGACACCGGCGAATCCCTGCCGCTGGCATCGATTTTCAAGTTGTACGTGCTGCATGCTCTGGCGGGTGCGGTCAAGAACGGAGCGGTGTCCTGGAATGACCAGCTGACCGTCACCGACAAGAGCAAGGCGGTTGGCTCGGGCTTGGAACTGCCTCCCGGGGCGCATGTTTCAGTTCGCACGGCCGCCGAGAAAATGATCGCCGCCAGCGACAACATGGCCACCGACTTGCTGATCGGACGGATGGGTACGCACGCCATCGAGGAAGCGCTCGTTACCGCCGGCCACCACGATCCGGCCAGCATGACACCCTTCCCCACGATGTACGAGCTGTTCTCCGTCGGCTGGGGGCAACCGGATCTGCGCAGCCAATGGAAGGAAGGATCCCCGCAGGTCCGCGCCCAGCTGCTGGCGCGGGCCAACTCCAGTCCCTACCAACCCGATCCGACCCGTGCCCACATCCCGGCCTCGACCTACGGAGCGGAGTGGTACGGCAACGCCGAGGACATCTGCCGGGTCCACGCGGCGCTGCAGGCCGACGCGGTCGGCGCTGCCGCACCGGTCAGGCAGATCCTTTCCGCGGTGCCGGGCATCCAGCTGGACCGAAACGTTTGGCCGTACATCGGCGCGAAAGCCGGTGGCCTGCCGGGCGATCTGACATTCAGCTGGTACGCCGTCGACAAGACACAGCAGCCGTGGGTGGTCAGCTTCCAGCTGAACTGGCCTCGCGATCACGGGCCGAGGGTGACCGGCTGGATGTTGCAGGTGGCCAAACAGGTCTTCGCGCTGGTCGCGCCGCGATAACCAGCGCGACCCCTTACAGCTTCAGCGTCCAGTAGCCTTTCCGGAAATGCATGACGGTGCGACCGACCGGTGCAATATCGATGCGCCAGAACGATTTCGGGGGGATGTCGAGGGCCGTCAGGACCGCCGCGCGGATCACCGCCGGATGCGTCACCGCCACCGCGGGTAAAGCGTCCTCGGTCAAAGACGCCAGCCATCCGGCCACCCGTCCGATCAGGTCGACGATCGACTCGCCGCCGTGCGGCGCCTGCGCCGGTTCGGTCAGCCACATCTGGAGATCCTCGGGGCCGACGGCCCGCAGTGTCTGCCCACACCACGCTCCGCAATCGAGGTCGGCCAATCGCGGCTCCGTTGTGGCTTGTAAGCCCAGCAACTGTGCGGTCTGGCGGGCGCGCTGCTCGGGTGCGGCAAGCTGGCGGATCTCGCTGCTGATGTGAAGGCCGGGAGCGGCTTTGACCTGGCGACGACCGATGCCGTTGAGCGGCTCGTCGGCAGGGAAACGCCCGGCCGCCATGGCGTCGGTCATCGCATGCGACACCAATGTCAGCCGGGCAACCTCAGCCACGGCGCGCTCCTCCGTCCCGGTTGCCTGCGGTCACTGCTGCGGCGCCGGGCTGCCGTAGCCGAGCTGGCTGGCGGTGTACCTGGCGGCATCGGTGATCGGCACCGCCTGCACCGCCGTGCCGTAGGCACAGATCTCGGTCCACACTTCGCCGATTTCGGTGGTGTCGAACCGCATCGCGACGATCGCGTTGCCTGCGCGGTTACGCGCCTCGGCGATCAGCCGCCCCATCGCCTCGTTGCGGCTTTCGGCGAGATTCTTGGTCATCCCTTGCAACTCGCCGCCGAACATGGACTTCAACCCGGCGCCGAACTGGGAGAACGCGTTTCGGGACCGAACGGTCAGCCCGAACACTTCGCCGCACACGCGTTGGATTTCCCAGCCCGGAAGGTCGTTGGTGGTGACGATCAGCACGGGCGGACCCCCTCATCACAGCGAAAACGGGCATGGAAACGGGCGGTAGTCCCGTAGAGACTAACCGCCCGTTTCCTGCAATCGCTACTGCGTGTCGGGGGCGCTGTGCGCCCCGGCTTTCGCCAGGTCCGGCTCGGCCGGCGGCTTGCGAGTTCCGGTGAACGTGAACACCGCGTCCTCGCCGGCGCCCTCGCCGTCCCAGTCGTCCACGTCGACGGTGACGACCTGTCCCGGCCCGACCTCATCGAAGAGGATCTTCTCCGACAGCTGGTCCTCGATCTCGCGCTGGATGGTGCGCCGCAGCGGACGGGCACCCAGCACCGGGTCGAAGCCACGCTTGGCCAGCAACGACTTGGCCTTATCGGTCAGCTCCAGAGCCATGTCCTTGCTCTTGAGCTGGCCGGCGACCCGGCCGATCATGAGGTCGACCATCCGGATGATCTCGTCGCGGGTCAGCTGGTGGAAGACGATGACTTCGTCGATGCGGTTGAGGAACTCCGGCCGGAAGTGCTTCTTGAGCTCGTCGTTGACCTTCTGCTTCATCCGCTCGTAGTCGTTCTCACCGCCGCCCTGGGTGAAGCCAAGGCCGACCGGCTTCGAGATGTCGGCGGTGCCCAGGTTGGACGTGAAGATCAGCACGGTGTTCTTGAAGTCCACCGTGCGGCCCTGGCCGTCGGTGAGCCGGCCGTCCTCGAGGACCTGCAAGAGGCTGTTGTAGATCTCCTGGTGTGCCTTCTCGATCTCGTCGAACAGCACCACCGAGAACGGCTTGCGCCGCACCTTCTCGGTGAGCTGGCCGCCCTCTTCGTAACCGACGTATCCCGGCGGAGCACCGAACAGCCGCGACGCGGTGAACCGGTCGTGGAACTCGCCCATGTCGATCTGGATGAGCGCGTCGTCGTCGCCGAACAGGAAGTTGGCCAGCGCCTTGGACAGCTCGGTCTTACCGACACCGGAGGGGCCGGCGAAGATGAACGAACCCGACGGCCGCTTGGGGTCTTTCAGCCCGGCGCGGGTACGGCGAATCGCCTTGGAAACGGCCTTGACCGCATCCTCCTGGCCGATGATCCGCTTGTGCAGCTCGTCTTCCATGCGCAGCAGCCGGGTGGTCTCGGCCTCGGTGAGCTTGAACACCGGGATACCGGTCCAGTTGCCCAGCACCTCGGCTATCTCGTTGTCGTCCACCTCGGCGACCACATCGAGATCGCCTGAACGCCACTGCTTTTCGCGCTCAGCCCGCTGGCCCACCAGTTGCTTTTCGCGGTCACGCAGGCTGGCCGCCTTCTCGAAGTCCTGCGCGTCGATCGCGGACTCCTTCTCGCGGCGGGCCTCGGCGATCTTCTCGTCGAACTCACGCAGGTCTGGCGGTGCGGTCATCCGCCGGATCCGCATCCGCGCACCTGCCTCGTCGATCAGGTCGATGGCCTTGTCCGGCAGGAACCGGTCGTTGATGTAGCGGTCGGCCAGAGTCGCCGCGGCCACGATCGCCGAATCGGTGATGGACACCCGGTGGTGCGCCTCGTAGCGGTCCCGCAGGCCCTTGAGGATCTCGATGGTGTGGTCCACCGTGGGCTCCCCGACCTGCACCGGCTGGAAGCGGCGCTCCAGCGCGGCGTCCTTCTCGATGTACTTCCGGTACTCGTCGAGCGTGGTGGCGCCGATGGTCTGCAGCTCGCCGCGGGCCAGCTTGGGCTTGAGGATCGACGCGGCGTCGATCGCGCCCTCGGCGGCACCGGCGCCCACCAGCGTGTGCAGCTCGTCGATGAACAGGATGATGTCGCCGCGGGTGTTGATCTCCTTGAGCACCTTCTTCAGGCGTTCCTCGAAGTCACCGCGGTACCTTGAGCCGGCGACTAGCGATCCCAGGTCCAGCGTGTAGAGCTGCTTGTCCTTCAGCGTCTCCGGGACCTGGCCGTGCACGATGGCCTGCGCCAGGCCTTCGACGACCGCGGTCTTGCCGACGCCGGGCTCGCCGATCAGCACCGGGTTGTTCTTGGTGCGCCGGGACAGAACCTGCATCACCCGCTCGATTTCCTTCTCGCGGCCGATGACGGGGTCCAGTTTGCCTTCCATCGCGGCAGCCGTCAGGTTGCGCCCGAACTGGTCGAGCACCAACGAAGTGGACGGGCTGCCGGATTCGCCGCCGCGACCACCGGTCCCGGCCTCCGCGGCCTCCTTGCCCTGGTAGCCCGACAGCAGCTGAATCACCTGCTGACGCACTCGGGTCAGCTCGGCGCCAAGCTTGACCAGCACCTGGGCGGCCACGCCCTCACCCTCGCGGATCAGCCCCAGCAAAATGTGCTCGGTGCCGATGTAGTTGTGGCCCAGCTGCAGCGCCTCGCGCAAGCTCAGCTCGAGAACCTTCTTGGCGCGCGGGGTGAACGGGATGTGTCCCGACGGCGCCTGCTGGCCCTGGCCGATGATCTCCTCGACCTGGCTGCGAACGCCCTCGAGCGAGATCCCCAGCGACTCCAGCGACTTTGCCGCTACGCCTTCGCCCTCGTGGATCAAACCCAACAAGATGTGCTCGGTGCCGATGTAGTTGTGGTTGAGCATCCGGGCCTCTTCTTGCGCCAGGACGACGACCCTGCGGGCACGGTCTGTAAATCTTTCGAACATCGGTGGTTACCTGCTCTCCCTCACCATCGGTACTCGGTACTGTCGGCAAGAGCCGACACTGTGTACCTGCCATCCACTGTAATGGTCGGCCTGCCAGGGTTCCTAACCTTGCGGTGCCTGGCGGTCCAGGCCGCACTTCCTACTACAACCTCGGCCACACCAGATAAACGAGGAAAACCGGCTAAGCGTTCTCCGCGCCGCCCCGCGGTCGTTTAGCCGCGAGCGAAAATGACAAACAACCGGCGCCCAGGCTTTGGACCCGGACGCCGGTTAGCGGTGCGTTAGGTCGCCGCGTGGAATGCGTCGATCACGTCGGCCGGGATCCGGCCACGCGTCGACACGTTGTGCCCGTTTCGGCGAGCCCATTCGCGGATCGCGGCGCTCTGCTCACGGTCGATCGCGCCACGTCCGCGCCCGGAACCGGAACGCCCACGCCGCCGGCCGCCGACGCGACGGCCGGCTGCCACCCATTGCTTCAGATCCCCCCGCAGTTTCGCGGCATTCTTGGACGAAAGGTCAATCTCATAGGTCACCCCGTCAAGCCCGAATTCAACCGTTTCGTCGGCTGCGCCCGCACCGTCGAAATCATCGACCAAGGTGACGGTCACTTTTTTCGCCATTAGCTTACCCTCGCGTTTCGTCCTGAGCAGTTGCTGAGCAGTTTGGATTGACCTCCCCGGTCACTAATCTGCCATAACAACGAAGCATACTCAATCCGGACGGAAGCCGTACAGTTGAACTTTCAACCGGAGTGCGGCCGAACAATCGGGAACAAAACTGTCTCTCTAATTGACAGTCCGGTCAAAGACATCAACAACCGATCGATACCCATTCCGGTTCCGGTGCACGGCGGCATCCCATACTCCAGCGCGGTGAGGAAATCTTCATCAAGCGCCATGGCCTCGTCGTCGCCGGCGGCCGCGGCGCGGGCTTGTTCGGCGAATCGCTCTCGCTGCACGACCGGATCGTTTAATTCGGAGTAACCAGTGGCCAGTTCGACTCCACGAATGTAGAGGTCCCACTTCTCGGTCACACCCGGGATACTGCGGTGCTGCCTTGTCAAAGGTGTTGTCTCGACTGGGAAATCCTTGACGAATGTGGGCGCGGTCAGGGTGTTTCCCACCGTGTGCTCCCACAGTTCCTCGACGAGTTTACCGTGCCCGTAGCCGCTATCGTCCGGAATCTCGATACCGAGCCGATCCGCGATGACGCGCAGCTGATCGACCGACGTCTGCGGCGTGATCTCCTCACCGAGCGCCGCCGACAGCGACGGATACATTTGTATCGTCGCCCATTCTCCGTCTATGTCGTAGACGCTGCCGTCGGGCAGCGGCAGTTGTCTGGTTCCGATCGCCTCGTCGGCTACCTCTTGAATAAGCTCCCGGGTGATGACTGCTGAATCCTCATAGGTTCCGTAGGTCTGGTAGGTCTCGAGCATGGAGAATTCCGGAGAATGGGTCGAATCGGCTCCTTCGTTTCGGAACACGCGATTTAGCTCGAAGACCTTGTCGAATCCACCGACGACGCACCGCTTGAGGAACAGTTCGGGTGCGATCCGCAGGTAGAGATCGATGTCCAGCGCATTGGAATGCGTGACGAACGGCCGGGCCGCCGCGCCACCGGCCAGCGTCTGCAACATAGGGGTTTCGACTTCGAGAAACCCGCGCCGTTCCAGTGCGTTGCGTATCGCGCGGATGACGGCGATTCTCTGACGGGCCACCGCGCGCGCCTGGGGACGGACGATCAGGTCGACATAGCGCTGCCGCACCCGTGCCTCTTCGCTCATCTCCTTGTGCGCGACGGGCAGCGGCCGCAGCGCCTTGGCCGCCATCTGCCAGGAGTCGGCCAGGACGGACAACTCGCCGCGTCGCGAGCTGATCACGTTGCCGTGCACGTAGACGATGTCGCCGAGGTCGACGTCGGCTTTCCATGCATCGAGGGCTTCCCGACCGACCTTGTCGAGGCTGATCATCACCTGCAGGCTGGCGCCGTCGCCGTCCTGGAGTGTCGCAAAGCACAGTTTTCCGGAGTTGCGCGCAAATATCACTCGGCCCGCGACACCGACGACGTCATCGGTCGCGATGTCGATCAGCAGGTCGGGGTGGGCGGCGCGCACCTCGGCCAGGGTGTGGGTGCGCTCGATGGCAACCGGGTATGGCTCACGACCCTCCGCCAACAGGCGAGCGCGCTTGTCCCGGCGGATCCGGTACTGCTCGGGAAGGGCAGCATCGGTTTCCGGCGGGTCAGCATTCACGACGTGCCAGCTTAAAGGACAGGGCATCGAGCCTGCGCTGACGGCGTCGAGCCTGCGCCGGCGGCGCGATCATCGCCACGGAAGCCGCGCTGTACGCAGACTCGTTGCGAATGCGGGAGCCCGGGCTTCCTAGCGGGCCGTCTTCAGCCGGCCGCGCTGGGCGTCTCGGTTGCGTTCGAACACCAGCCGCAGGCCCTGCAGGGTCAAGTGCTGGTCGTAGTGGTCGACGGTGTGCAGTTCGGGTAGCAGCAGCGGTGCGGTATGTCCGGTTGCTACGACCGCGACCTGATCGCCCAGGTCGCCGGAAAAGCCGTCCACGTCGTCGCGGATGCGTTGCACCAGACCGTCGACCAGCCCGGCGAAGCCGAACACCGCGCCCGCCTGCATGCATTCGACCGTGTTCTTACCGACCACCGAACGCGGCCGGGCCAGCTCGACGCGACGCAGTGCCGCGGAGCGGGCCGCAGCGGCATCCGAAGAAACCTGCACCCCGGGGGCGATGGCGCCACCGAGAAACTCCCCCTTGGACGACACCACGTCCACGCATATCGAGGATCCGAAGTCGACGACGATCGCGGCCGTACCGAACTTGTTGAACGCCGCCAGGCAATTGACGATCCGGTCGGCCCCCACTTCCTTCGGATTGTCGACCAGTAGCGGAATACCGGTACGCACCCCCGGCTCGATCAGCACGTGCGGCACCGATGGCCAGTACTGATCGAGCATGACCCGCACCTCGTGCAGCACCGATGGCACGGTGGACAGTGCGACTGCGCCGGTGAGCCGCTCGGAATCGTCGCCGATCAGGCCGTCGATGGTCAGCGCCAGCTCGTCGGCGGTAACCTCGGATTCGGTACGAATCCGCCAGTGCTGCACGACCTTTGCGTGTTCCTTGGATCCCGATAGCAGTCCGACGACGGTGTGCGTGTTACGGACGTCAATGGCCAGCAGCACGGTTACCGCACACCGATGCGGGGATCCAACAGCTCGGCTGCGTCAGCCGGCACGAAAGCCGGGTCATGCCCCAGGTCGATCGCCTTGTTGTCGGCGTCGACGAACACAATCCGCGGCTGATAGGCTCGCGCCTCCGCCTCCTCCATGCTCCCGTACGCGATCAGGATCACCAGATCGCCCGGGTGAACGAGATGCGCTGCGGCGCCGTTGATTCCGATAATGCCGGTACCACGCTCGCCGGTGATCGCGTAGGTGACCAGCCGGGCGCCGTTGTCGATGTCGACGATGGTCACCTGTTCGCCCTCCAGCAGGTCCGCGGCGTCCATCAGGTCGGCGTCGATGGTCACCGAGCCGACGTAGTGCAGGTCAGCCTGCGTGACGGTGGCGCGGTGGATCTTCGACTTCAGCATCGTCCGTAACATCAATTCCTCCAAGGTGATTCATGGGTGTCCCCATATCCGTCCGGCCCCACGGGTGCCGGCGAAGTTCCTTCTGCTTTGACTGCTCCTAATTCCAGGGCGATGTTGTCCAGCAGCCTGGTGTTGCCCAGCCGGGCGGCAACCAGCAGCCGGCCGGGTGCGTTGGCCCGCACCGGGCCGAGCTCCGCGTCGCGTAGTTCCAGGTAGTCGACCGCGAGCGCGGGCACGGCGCCAAGCACCGCGCGGGCGGCGTCCAGCGCGGCCTGTGCGCCGGAGTGCGCGGCGTGCGCGGCCGCCGTCAGCGCCGCGGACAGCGTGCCGGCCAACTCGCGCTGCACCGGGTCGAGGTAGCGGTTGCGCGACGACATCGCCAGCCCGTCGGCCTCCCGGATGGTCGGCACGCCGACCACGGCAACGTCGACGTTCAGGTCGGCGACCATCTGGCGCACCAGGATCAGCTGCTGATAGTCCTTCTCGCCGAAGAACACTCGGTCGGGACGCACGATCTGCAGCAGCTTGCACACCACGGTCAGCATGCCGGCGAAATGGGTCGGCCGAGGACCGCCCTCGAGCTCGGCGGCCAGCGGACCCGGGTGCACCGTGGTGCGCAGGCCGTTGGGATACATCGCCGCGGCGGTTGGCGCGAAGACAATCTCGACGTCTTCGCCGCGTAGCAGCGCCAGGTCGTCGTCGAGGGTCCGGGGATAGGCGTCGAGGTCTTCTCCGGCGCCGAACTGCAGCGGATTGACGAAGATCGAGACCACCACGACCGAGCCGGGGACCCGCTTGGCGGCGCGCACCAGGGCAAGGTGCCCGTCGTGCAGGGCGCCCATCGTGGGCACCAACATCACCCGGCGCCCGGTATGGCGCAGCGCGCGGCTGACGTCGGTGACATCGCGCGGCGCCGAGTACACATTGAGTTCGCCCGTCTTGAACGCCGGCGGCCGGCCCTGCACCTGGGTATTCATCTTTGGTTTCAAGGGGCCAAGACCTCCACGACGTCCTCGGGAGCGTGGGCGCGCTGGGCGGTCCGCAGGGCGTTCACCCGGTACGCCTGGGCCAGCGCCGGGTCGGCCTTTGCCAGCGCGGCCAAATGCTCCGCGACCGCGGCCGCGTCACCGCGGGCGACCGGGCCGGTGAGCGCGGCCTGGCCGCGCTGCAGGGTGTTTTCCAGCGCCGCCCGGGCCAACGGCCCGACAATTCGTTCGGCGAGGCCGCCCGGTTGGTCGTCGACGGTTTGTTGCCCGAGCAGCTCGCTGCCCCGCAGCGCGGCCCGCAACGCCTCTAGCGCATCAGCGAGCACGGTCACGATGTGGTTGCCCGCGTGCGCCAGCGCGGCGTGGTAGAGGACACGGACGTCCTCCCGGACGCAGAACGGCTCCCCGCCCATCTCCAGGACCAGCGACTGCCCGATTGCGTACCCGACATCGTCGGCGGCGGTGATCCCGAAGCACGTGTCCGGGAGCCGGCCGATGTCCTCGTCGGAGCCGGTGAACGTCATCGCCGGATGAATTGCCAGCGGCGTGCAGCTGGGTGTCAGCGGCGCCAGAATGCCGACCCCGTTGGCGCCGGACGTGTGCACGACGATCGTGCCGGGCCGCACTGCCGAAGTCGCGGCCAACCCGGACACCAGGCCGGCGAGTTCGCTGTCGGGAACCGCCAGCACCAGCAGCTCGGCGTTGGCGGCAACGTCCTGCGGCGATAGCACCGGGGTATCGGGGAGCCGGCGCTGCGCCCGCTGCCGCGACGCGTGGGAGATGGCACTGCACGCCACCACGACGTGGTCGGCGCGCTCCAGCGCTAGACCGAGCGCGGAGCCTACCCGACCGGCCGAGATGATCCCCACCTTGAGCCTGGCCGGGCGCAAACCGTCGAACTGCACCATCGCAGACGACCTCACATGTATCTTCGTTCGTTCCGGTCCCACGTCAGGGGTACCGGACGGTCACTAAGACTGTAGTCGATGTGCGGGCAACGCCCAATGTGAGGAAGCTCCCAGCTCACCCCTCGCGGCGACGACGCCGGCCACCTCCGGAGGGCTCGACCTGCAGCCGCGCCATCAGGTCGGCAACCGACTGACCACCGCTTGGCGGGCCGTCCAACCCGTCCACGGGGTCCGCGCCGCGGTGCCGGGGTGCGGGCTCCGGGGGCGGCGGCGGAGCCATTTGTGGTGGCGGCGCAGCGGCGGCCGGTGCCGACGCTGGGTGCGGCGGCGGTAGGGGCGGCGCAGCGGGCGGGGTTGGCGGCAGGGGCTCGTTCATGGGCGCAAAGTTGCGCACGCCATAGTCGCGGTACTCGGCCGAATGGCGCGGCCGCGCGCGGCGGCCGGACTCGCCGTAGGGCGGTGCGGGCGCCGGCTCGACGGGCATGCCATCAATGGGTTCTTCGAAGCCGGAGTGCCGGGCGCGCGGCGGCTCGCCGAGCGGCTCGGCGCCGGACCAGTGGCTGACCGCCGATCGAGGGGGCAACCACTGTCCGTCTGCGGGCATCGGCTGCCAGTCCTGCATCTGCGGCTGCGGTTCCGGTTGGGGCTCCGGAGGCGGTGCGGGTGGCGGTGGGGTCGGTGGCGGCGGCCGGTGACGAGGTTCGAATCGCTGGTCGGGCTCCGGCTGGGGGGCCATCGGAGGGGCCTGGTACGCGGCCTCCGGCGAGACGTCGTATTGAGGCGGGACGTCGTATTGATAAGGGGCACGCTGCCGCGGTGGCCGCGGCTGCCGGGGCGGCAACAAGGGCTCCTCGGGCACGTCAATAATCGCCGCGTCGTCGGGACGGCTGGTCGGGTTGTCCTGCGGAACCGAAGTGACCCGATCACTGGACACCCAATCCACGGGGTTGCCCTCGCCATTGCGGTCCCAGCCGCTGTACGCGCGTGTCGGTGGCGCCTCGGTCTCGATGGTCTCCAGCGCCGGCCGGTGCTGCAGGTCGGTGTCGAACAAGATTTCCAGGCTGGTCCGTAACGCGCTCAGCTCCGCCCGCAGCGCTGCCAGGTCGTCGGCGGCCTGAGCGCGCAGCTCGGAGACCAGCTCGCGCCGCAGCTGGGACTCCACGGTCAGCTCGTACTCGCGGCGGGCCGAGATTTCCCGGTCCAGCTGCAGGTCATAGACCAGCTTCAGGTCACGGACCCGGGCCTGATCCGCGTCGCTTTGCCGGCGGTAGAGCACCGAAACGAAGGCTCCGGCGACTGCGGCCCACAGCGCCAGGATTACAGCGAGCTTGAGGAGTTCCACCTGGTCGGTGAAAACCAGTGCGGAACTGGCCCCCATCGCGAGGACCAGCAACGCCGTCAAGAGCACCCAACCCGGCCTGCGTCCGCCGCGCCGGACCCGGGCGCCGCGGGACAGAACGGTCATGGCCTGACTTTACCTGTGCGAGGTCAATCCGCGTGTCGCGCGACTTCGGCGATTCTCACCTGGGTCAATCCGGGAGCGGGCAATGCCGGTGCGCGGGCTAGGTTTCCGCACCCTCGCCGTGTTCGGTCTGATCCGGCGGAGATTTGCAGCAATGCTGCAGCCACATCGCGGCAACGACTAACGCCAGCGCGCTGACGGCCGCCACCACCGTTCCGGTGGTGTCCTCGGCGGCGACCCGCAGCCACGACCGTCGCGGCAGGAAGTACACCAATACTCCGACCCACCAACCCAGCATCAGCGCACCCACCCAGGCCGACGCCTTGGCGACCATCACGCTGCGCGCCACCGCCAGCGGGTGCAGCCACCCGGGCCCCGTCCCGATCTCGCCGTCATTGATCTTGGCCCGCACGTAGAACGCCCATAACGCCTCGGCGATGGCCACCGCGAGCAGCGACAACCCGGTCCACACCGTAATGGGTGGAAACCACCGGTACAGCGTGATCACCAGCAGATACCCCACCACCGCAGCGCCGACCACCGCGCCCGTCAGGTCACGTTTCCTGGTCGGTCCCATCAGGTATCCGATTCCGGATCGGCTGAGGGATTTTCTTTCGTCTCGAGCGTCAGACCGGACAACCGAACGGCATCCCGGTCGGCCGGCTCCAGCTCTGCCAGTAACTGCGCGACGGGCCGCGGCCCTGCGGCGAGGGTCAGCCGGGCATCCGGGTCGATGGCCAGCCACGGGACCATCACGAAGGCCCGCAAGTGGGCCAGCGGGTGGGGCAGCGTCAGGTTGTTTTCGCGGGAGATCATCTCTGTCTCGCCGTAGCAGGCGATCAGGTCGACGTCGAGGGTGCGCGGCCCCCAGCGCTCGCCGCGAACCCTGCCCGCCGCCTGCTCGAACTCCTGCGCCCGGCGAAGCCACCCCTGCCCGTCCCGGGCCGGGTCGTCGGCGATCAGCACCGCATTGAGAAACGGGGCCTGCTCGACGCGGCCCCAGGGGTCCGTCTCATAGATCGGAGACACAGCCACTACCGCTTCCTGGAGCCCGTCGACGACCGACTGCAGCCGCGCCAGCCGGTCGCCCAGGTTGGAGCCGATGGACAGCACTACCCGTGTCATAGCGCCCCGCCGGCGGGGATCACCGAACCGCGACCGCCGCGGCGCGACCGTCGAACGACCACCGCCACGTCAACGAACTGCTGCGGGATCGGAGCCTGCGGCTTGTGCACCACCACCTCGACGGCGTGCACGCGGTGGTCGTCCATCACTTGGTCGGCGATCTCTCCGCCCACCGCTTCGATCAGGTTGCGCGGGGGTCCCGCGACGACGTCGGCCGCCAGCTGGGCCAGGGCGGCGTAGTTGTAGGTGTCGGCCAGATCGTCGCTAACGGCGGCATCGGCCAAGTCGATCCAGACGGTGATATCGACGACGAAGTCCTGCCCGTCGGCGCGCTCATGATCGAAGACTCCGTGCCGGCCACGAACCGTCAAGCCGCGCAATTCAATTCGATCAGCCATTGTCTCCCGTCCAAGCCCCGACGACCTTGAGGGCATCGACGGTGGCCCGCACGTCGTGCACGCGCACGCCCCAGGCCCCGTACAGGGCGGCCAGTGCGGAAATCACCGCGGTCGCCGTCTCACGCCCGTCAGGCGGTCGCGGCGACCCATCGGGACCGGCTAACAACGTACCGAGGAACCGTTTACGCGAGGCACCCAGTAGCACCGGGATCCCGGTGCCGACCAATTGCGGCAACGTGTGGAGCAGCGCCCAATTGTGTTGTCCGGTCTTGGCGAATCCGAGCCCGGGGTCGATCACCAGCTTGGCGGGATCGACACCTGCGCCCACCGCGTCGTCGACGCTGGCGAGTAGCTCGGCGCGCACCTCGGCCACCACGTCGCGGTAGTGCGGGGCCTCGTGCGGGCGGTCGGACGACACCGATCGCCAGTGCATCAACACCCAGGGCACACCTGCCTCGGCCAGCAGCGGTGCCATCGCGGGATCGGCTCGTCCACCCGACACGTCGTTGACCATCCGCGCGCCGCTCTGCAGCGCCGCCCGCGCGACACCCGCGTGCATAGTGTCGATGCTTACGGTAATGCCTTCTGCTGCAAGCCCTTTGACGACAGGAACCACGCGAGACGCCTCGACCCGGGAGTCGATCCGAGCGGCACCGGGCCGAGTCGACTCCCCCCCGACGTCGACGATGTCCGCGCCCTCGGCCGCCATTGCCAGACCATGCGCGACGGCGCTGTCGGTATCGAGATAGCGCCCGCCATCTGAGAACGAGTCGTCAGTGACGTTCAGAACTCCCATAACCTGCACAGGCGCCGGACTCACCTACGCAGGATGAGGTCGAGCGCCTCGGCCCGAGAAGCGGCACTGGTTTTGAACTGGCCGCGCACCGCCGACGTCGTGGTGACAGCCCCGGGCTTGCGGACACCGCGCATCGCCATACACAGGTGCTCGGCCTCGATCACGACGATCACCCCGGCCGGATTGAGTTTGTTCACCAGGGCATCGGCGATCTGACTGGTCAGCCGCTCCTGAACCTGTGGCCGCTTGGCGTACAGGTCCACCAGCCGGGCGATCTTCGACAGGCCGGTCACCCTGCCGTCACTGCCGGGGATGTAGCCGACATGGGCCACACCGTGAAACGACACCAGGTGATGCTCGCAAGTGGAGTACAACGGGATTTCCTTGACGAGCACCAGCTCGTCGTGTTCCTCGTCGAACATGGTGTTCAGCACCGTGTCGGGGTCGGTGTACAGCCCGGCGAACATTTCGCGGTAGGCGCGGGCGACGCGAGCCGGAGTCTCCTGCAAACCGTGCCTCTCGGGGTCCTCACCGATCGCGTAAAGCAATTCGCGGATCGCGGCCTCGGCACGTGCCTGGTCGAACACCCGTATCCGCGGAGTCGCGGTGTCCGGCCCCAAACCCGGTAAGGCCATCGAATCCTCCGTTCGTCAGCCGTGGGCCGGCGGGTTGGGCCGGCTCACGTCGTCGTCCTCCTTGTCAGGAGACTTTCCGGCATCCGGGTTGGATTGACCAGGCGGCGGATAGGGCGGATACGGCGGGTAGGCGGGGTATGCGTTACCGGGCTGGCCCGGATAACCGGGATAGTTTGGGGCCGGCTGCGGCCAGTAGGGCTGCTGTGGGGGCTG
>NZ_JBKQOI010000282.1:0-4941 GCF_052145595.1 Mycobacterium sp.
GTGCCGCGGACCATCTGGTCCGCCTTGCGCGGGTCGACACCGAGCCGGATCGCCACCTCGACGGTCGCGTCCTGCTTCGCCGACGACGTTTCCTTGGCGAGCTTGGCCGCCTCCAGCGGGGTGTACAGGTTGGTGCGGTCCACCTTCTCGGCGGCGGCGCGGTATGCCTTGCTGTCCTTGCTCATTGATTCATCCAATCTGATGTTGGGTCGTGGTTAGCAAGCGGGCCGAAGCTGGCCCTCCCACGGGCGTGGAAATGTTATGCAGATCTATTCAACGGTGATGCCCATCGACCGGGCTGTTCCGGCGATGATCTTGGCGGCGGCGTCGATGTCGTTGGCGTTGAGATCGGCTTTCTTGGTCTCCGCGATCTCGCGAACCTGATTCCAGCTGACCTTGGCGACCTTGGTCTTGTGCGGTTCCGCCGACCCCTTGCCCACGCCGGCGGCCTTGAGCAGCAGCTTGGCGGCGGGCGGTGTCTTGAGCGCGAAAGTGAAGCTGCGGTCCTCGTAGACCGTGATCTCCACCGGGATGACTTGGCCGCGCTGGTTCTCCGTGGCAGCGTTGTACGCCTTGCAGAACTCCATGATGTTGACGCCGTGCTGGCCGAGCGCGGGTCCGACCGGCGGCGCAGGGTTGGCCTGCCCCGCCACGATCTGCAGCTTGATCAGCCCAGCGACTTTTTTCTTCGGGGCCATGAGAATTTGATGTTCCTTCCTGGGGGTTAGATCTTGGAGACTTGGTTGAAGGTCAGTTCCACGGGGGTTTCCCGGCCGAAGATCGACACCAGCACCTTGAGCTTCTGCTGTTCGGCGTTGACCTCGTTGATCGTGGCCGGCAACGTGGCAAACGGTCCGTCCATGACCGTCACCGATTCGCCCACCTCGTAGTCCACCTCGACGGTCGGACGTTCCAGCCCGCCCGCCTCCGCGACGGCGGCGGTGCTGGCCGCGCCCTTGGCGGCCTTCTTCGCCGCCCCCCGCGGCAGCAGGAACTTCACCACGTCGTCGAGCGCGAGGGCCGACGGACGCGACGTCGCGCCGACGAACCCGGTAACCCCGGGGGTGTTGCGCACGGCGGCCCACGAGTCGTCGGTCAGGTCCATGCGCACCAGGATGTAGCCGGGCAGCACCTTGCGGTTGACCTGCTTGCGCTGGCCGTTCTTGATCTCGGTGACCTCTTCGGTGGGCACCTCCACCTGGAAGATGTAGTCGCCCACGTCAAGGTTTTGCACGCGGGTTTCGAGGTTGGCTTTCACCTTGTTCTCGTATCCCGCATAGGAGTGGATGACGTACCAGTCGCCGGGCTTGCTGCGCAGCTCCGCCTTGAGCGCGGCGGCCGGGTCGACCTCGTCGTCAGTCGGCTCCGCGGGAGCTGAAATCTCTGAGGTCTCTAAGGCCTCTGAGGCCTCTGAGACCTCGTGCACGTCGACCGCTTCACCCGCGGACGTGTCACCGTCGAAGGTAGTCACGGTTTTCAGTCCTCTCTGTCACTCGCTCAGCCGAACACCAGCAGCATCAGCTTGGTCAGGCCGAAATCCGCCAGACCGACCAGCGTCACCATGAAGGCCAGAAACGCCAGCACCACTGAGGTGTAGGTGAGCATCTGTTTGCGGTTCGGCCAGATCACCTTCCGCATCTCCACAACGACCTGCTTGAGGTAGTTGTAGACGAACACAAACGGGTTAGCCGAACGGTCCCCGGCCTTCTTCGGTTTCTTGGCCTTCCCGGATACCCCGGCCTTCTTGGCCTTCTTGGCTTTCTTGGCCTTCTTGGCCGTGTCTTCCTCGGAAACCTCGGCCTCATCCGGCGACTCGACGTCGACGCCTTCGTCGGCATCGACCGCTCTCTGCCGGGACCGCTTGCCGGTGGGCCGTTGCGGCGTCGCAGGCTTTGTCACCAGGGCGGTCCGACCGGCGCCCGCGCGGCTGTCCTCAGTGTCGCCAGCGTCGCTTGCGGCGTCGTTGGCAGCGTCGCCCTCGTCGCTCACCGCATGCTCCTTTGTTTGCTAATGTCCCGCGAGCGGTCCCACTGTGGTGGGGCACTCTTCCAGTGTCCACCATGGCACGCCTTCGCCTTCAGCAGGGGCGACAGGACTTGAACCTGCAACCTGCGGTTTTGGAGACCGCTGCTCTGCCAGTTGAGCTACGCCCCTTCGCGGTTGGCAGGCCAACCTGCGCTTACCTACCGGGGGCTCACATGACGCGCGCGCCCCCGTTTGTTTTCGACTCACGGAAAGCGCGCTAATGCTGGGAAAACCCCGAGGTCCGAGTGTACATCGGCACAGGAGTCAGATACTAATTACGCGGTTCTGACGATCTGTCCGGATTCCTTGTCCCACTTGAGCTGCATGGAGTCGTCACCTTCGTGTCCCATCACGGTGGTGTGGGCAATCAGGACCACCTCGCCATCCTCGTTGGTGCAGGTGTTCTTCGTGACGACGATGTCAGCGCCGAAACGCTTGTCCACAGATTCGACCTCCATGCAGCCGAAGAGTTTGTCGCCGACAAACAATGGCCTGTGGTATTCAAACTTCTGGTCGACCTGGACGATCTGCATCGTCTCCATGCCCATGTCGACGTTCCGGAAGAAATCGTCCTGGACAAGTTTCCCGAAGATCGACACGAAAGTTAACGGTGCGACCAGGGCGTGGTAGCCCTTCTCGGCGGCCGCTGCCTCGTCGAAGCAGGCCGGATCGTCGCACTTGGTCGCTCGCGCGAAGCTGCGAACTTGCTCGCGACCCACCTCGAAGTAGTCCGGGTAGTGCCAGGTCATCCCGAGGATGTCGCCCTTGAGCGCCATGAACTACGCCCGCCTATGCCAGCGTCGCCAACGCGACGGCCCGCCCGAAGATCTTCTTGCCGCCGGTGGTGGCCGTGAGCGCGATCGTCACCGACTTGCTCTCCGGATCGACCGATTTCACCCGGCCGCTGAAGACGAGCTCGGCGCCCTTGCCGTCGTTGGGCACCGGCACCACGGCGGTGAACCGCACGTTGTACTCCGTGACCGCACCCGGGTCGCCGACCCACGACGTGACGAAGCCGCCACCCAGCCCCATGGTCAGCATGCCGTGGGCGATCGCGGTGTCCAGCCCGACGATCTTGGCCATCTCGTCGTCCCAGTGGATGGGGTTCAAGTCGCCCGAAACACCCGCGTAGTTCACCAGGTCCTGACGGGTCAGGGGGTAGGTCCTCTCCGGGAGCTGGTCACCCACCTTCACCGAACTGAACTCACGCAGCGCCATCAGAAAACCCCTCTTCTCCATCCTCGCCGGCACGGCCCGCCAGGGTCGTGTAGGTCTCCTGCACAACCTCACCTGCTTCGTTGGTGATGATGTTCTTGGTCACGATGAGCCGGGTGCCGTGCGCCACACGGGTCGAATCCACGTACACATCGCAGTACAGCTTGTCGCCCGCCACGATCGGCTTCTCGAACTTCAGCACCTGGTCGACCTGAACAATCTGCGCGTCGGCGACCGCGATGTTCGCGTGCTTGAAAAACGCCGACTGCGCCTTGTAGCCGAACACGCAGATGAACGTCAGCGGGGCCAGCAATCCCTTATAGCCGAGTTCGGCCGCCGCGTCCTCCCCGAAGTACGAGGCGTCGTCGTTTTGGACGGCCATCGCGTACTCACGGATCTTCTCGCGCTCCACCTCGTAATAGTCGGGATACCGATAATGCATCCCGACGATGTCTGTGGCCAATCCCACGGCTCTACAACCTACCTAGTCAGTCTGTGTAAATGCTCGTGGGAGAGCTAGCGTGTCTCACGGTGCGGCTGGTGCTTGCCGCAATTCGGGCAGAACTTCTTCAGCTCCATCCGGTCGGGATCGTTACGGCGGTTCTTCTTGGTGATGTAGTTACGGTGCTTGCACACCTCGCAAGCCAAGGTGATCTTCGGCCGCACGTCGGTACTGGAAGCCATGTCGGTTCTCTCTCGGATCTTTCTCGCGTCTCTCGCGAGCCGCGTTGTTGTGTTGTAGCGATGGCCGGACTCGAACCGGCGACCTAACGATTATGAGTCGTTCGCTCTAACCGACTGAGCTACATCGCCTCTGGGTTACCCCGTTTTGGGTTCGGGGCCGCCATGCCTGCTCGGCGTCCGCCGAGCCCCCTAACGGAATCGAACCGTTGACCTTTTCCTTACCATGGAAACGCTCTACCGACTGAGCTAAGGGGGCCGTTCGCCCAAGCCACCAGTCGTGCCACGGGCCTAAAAGAGGTTACAGCCTGGCGCGCAACGTCACAAAACCGCCAACGCGGCCCCAGGCAGGTCCCTGATGAGTTGGCGAGTGTGGGATGGGCGGACGGTGATAACAATCACCCGCTCTCGGCGCCGCGGCGAGGTTCCCACGCGCTCGGATCGCTGAACTCGTCGTACTCGTCGCCCTGGTCCTCACCGTCGGCGGTCTCGCCGAGCAGGGTCCGCAATGCGAGATGAACGGCTTCGCGTGCATCGGCCAGATGGAACCTACGTATCGCCTCTTGGACGAGTTCGTCGTCTACTTCGATCTCGACCCTCTTCTTCATGCACCAACAATACCCAGCCCGGATACGCCGAACCGATGGACGGCGGCCGTCTTCGGAGCAAAGTGTGCCCGAATTCGAAGTCGCCGGGACGCGTCCCGGAACGAGTCATAGTCTGATCGGGTGTCACAGGACCGGCTGTACTTCCGTCAACTGCTCGCGGGTCGCGATTTCGCGGCCGGCGACATGTTCGCGACGCAGATGCGCAACTTTGCCTACCTGATCGGCGACCGCCAGACCGGGGACTGCGTGGTGGTCGACCCCGCCTACGCCGCCGGTGACCTGCTCGACACGCTCGAGGCCGACGGCATGCGCCTGTCCGGGGTGCTGGTGACCCATCATCACCCCGATCACGTGGGCGGGTCGATGATGGGCTTCGAGCTGAAGGGCCTGGCCGAGCTGCTGGACAGGGCGC
>NZ_JBKQOI010000283.1:0-43182 GCF_052145595.1 Mycobacterium sp.
GACTAGACGTCGTGGCGTTCGACGGACCCGGCCAAGGGGCGGCGTTGGAAGCAGGATTGCCGATGACGGCCGAGTGGCACAAGCCGGTCGGCGCTGTGCTTGACCATTTCGGTGTCGATGATGTGACTTTGATGGGGTTTTCGCTCGGCGGGTGCCTGGTCATGCGTGCCGCAGCTTACGAGCCGCGGGTGAGTCGAGTCATCGCCGACGACATTCTCACCGATTTCACCGCCTGCTTCGCCTACCGGTTGGCCGCGCCGCAAAAAGCGCTGGTGGTTAACGCCGGCCGACTGCCCGCGGCCGTGGTGGACAGGTTGATAAACCGCGCCCGCAGCCGGAACTTGTTGGCCGACTGGGGGATCGGAAACGCCGAAACGGTGTTTGGAGTCGACACCCCGGCCCAGGCGCTGGCCGGGGTGCGCGCCATGCGCACCGATGACGTCTCTTCCGGGATCACCCAAGACGTGTTGCTGATGGCCGGAGCCGAAGATCACTACGTGCCCCTCGGTGCACAAATCCAGACCCTGACGAATGCTCGATCGGTGACTGCACGATTGTTCACGCGCGCCGAGAGCACTCAAAACCACTGCCAGATGGGGAATTTGGGGCTGTCCTTGCGAGTCATTCTCGGCTGGCTCGACGACCATACTGGCACTACGGGCTGAACGCCGGACGGTCGACGGTCGACTGGTTTAACCAGCGCCGCATCTAACCAATACTGCCGCAACATCCCACCGGCCGACATGGAGGCCAGCTACTGCACTCAACACCGGAGACCAGCCGCCGGCTGAGTTCTCACACCACGAAGTCTCCGGACTCGCCGGGGCGGCTCACTTTGGTGCTCTGGTCTTTGTACTTGACGGTTATGGTGCTGGCGGCGGCGGAGGCGGCATTCCCGGCACGGGCGGGCTGAATGTGGGCTGTCCCGCCATTGGAGGGGGAGCCGGATAGTCCCAGCAGGTCCCCGGTCCTTTGCCGTCCGTCCCGAGGGATGTGCACATGCGATAGCTGCCGTCTGGGTTGAAGCAGGTCGTGCGGACGCCGACGGGCACGTTGTACATGGTGTTCCACTCGGTCTTGCAGTTCTGGCCGGGATCCGCCGAGGCGGTTTCGGCTGCCACCACAGAGGTGGTGATGAGCGCTGCGCCGATACCGGCCGCAGCGATGACATTCTTCATAGTTCGGGTTCCTTTTCGGTCAGCTAGCCAGTGCCCGCATAGCTGTGGCCACGATGGCGTCGGCATCGGCCGGCGTCAATCCTGCGTGCCCGATGGCCATCCGGTACATCGCCGGCCCGAAAATGAGATCCAGCGCCACCTCGGGGTCGACGTTCGGATTCAGTTCACCGCGAGCGACACCGCGGTTCCAGATCTTCGTAACGGCTGCTCGGCGGACGTTCACCTGGTGTGTTCGTAGCCGCTCGCGTGCGGTCGGGTCGAACTGCGACTCACCGACGAGTTGGGCGTAGATCGCGCCAAGTGGGCTGGTGTAAAAGCGCATCATGCCGTGCAACGTCAGGCGGAAGTCTTCGGCCGCCGATCCGGTGTCGGGCACGGGCGCGTCGGCCATCATCTGATGCAGGAACGCGTCGATAGCCACCGCGGTTCTGTTGGGCCACCATTTGTAGATGGTCGCCTTGCTGACCCCGCTGCGTGCGGAGATCCGGTCGACCGACGCCATGCGCAGGTCGTCCTCCCTCATCAGTTCCATTGCGGCTTTCAGGACGGCATCGCGACATTCCTCGCTACGCGGTCGACCGCGCCCTGTCATGGCTGGCTGTCCTTTCGATCGCCTGGGCCGTTCCACTGGGTCCACATTCGCTGATTCGCCAGCCCTTGGGCTAGCCGCTTGGCGTCCGCCAGCGTTATCAGCCCGTAGTCACCGAGTTTCTCCTCGATCCCACCCGGTTCATCAGTGTGCATACTGAGCACGGCCAGATTCCAATTTCCGTCCGACCGTTCATAGGCGTGATAGTGGGCCCCGTCGCGGTACGCATGGTTGTCATCGGTCCACTCAAGCGGTTCGCGCACCATTGAAACCCCTTGTTACGAGTTCCATTGTGAATTCCACTGTTGAACGCCACCATGACCGGAACAGGTACCCGAGTGTTGCTCGCTGAACGAGTAGCTGCCATCCCTGGATTGGGCGTGCCAGCCTGGCGGTGCCACCCCCTGGTGCCTGTTCGGGGTCTGGCACGCAGTCGCCGGTTGGTTTGGATATGTGGCACGGCGGCTCCGAGTGGCCCGCTGGTGCCGAACCAATCGCCGCCGTCGCGATGGCTGCTGCGGTGAGGGTTGCACGGAGAAACATGCGCCCGACCTCCTTGTTGGACATACGTAGCACGACTCAAGGGCAGGTCAGATGTTCCTTGTCCCGTTTGGCCCGTGACAACTCATCAGGGCGAACTCACAGCGAGACGTCTAGTAATTACCTTTGTACCGAGCGGCACGGCGACGAAGACCTCAATCGGCGGGCTGGCCGCGGCCGCCTGCTGGCGCGCGCTCATGACGCCGGTATGCCGCAGCGAGGTGGGTTTGTCCGATGAGGTGTTGAGCTATCCGGTTGAACTCGTAGTCGATAGGCGAGAGCATTCCAATTGCCGATCTTGGTCCTGAACAACTCGAAGGAGACCACGATGAACAACGACCAGATCGTCGCGTTGGTCACCGGCGCCAACCGTGGGTTGGGTAAGCGGTTCGCAGCCCAGCTCGTCGAGCGTGGAGCGAAGGTTTACGCCGCCGCACGCCGTCCCGAAACGATAGACACACCAGGCGTCGAAGCCGTCCAGCTCGACATCACCGACCCAACCTCGGTAGGCCGCGCTGCCGGCCTGGCCGGCGACGTCACCGTGCTCATCAACAACGCCGGCAGCTCGACGCGCGCCTCACTGCTATCTGGGGCGTTAGAGGACGTGCGGCTGGAGATGGAGACGCACTACTTCGGAACACTCAATGCCATCCGTGCCTTCGCTCCGATAATCGAAGGTAATGGCGGAGGAGCAATCCTCAACATGCTTTCGGTGTTGTCCTGGCTGCACGCTCCCGGCTCCGGTGCCTACGCCGCAGCGAAGGCAGCGGCGTGGGCGATGACCGATGCCCTTAGGCAGGAACTTGCGCCTCGCGGCATTCAAGTCACTGCCGTGCACGTCGGCTACATGGACACCGACATGGCCGCCTTCGCGCCCGCAGACCAGAAGACCGATCCCTCGGTGGTCGCCAAACTCGCGTTGGACGGCCTGCTCGCCGGCGTACCGGAAATCCTCGCCGACGACCTGACGCGCGCGGTGAAGGCGCAACTATCCGGCAGTCAGCAGGGCTGACGTGACAGCGCGAGGGATGTTCGGCGCGATGTGTCGAAGGTTGCGTGTAAAGCCGTCGAGCGGCGGTTGGTTTTCGGCCTACCCATTTGGGCTAAGAGGTCGTTGATGAGCACGTACCGATCTGCGCCGAGCAGGCGTCGCCCTGCTTTGCAGAAGTAATCGGCTTCACGGCTGCCGACAACTGATCAAAACTCCCGTTGCGGTTGACACACGGCTACCAAAAAGGCGACTGGCCATGCACCGGCTTTTCCTCCATCTGCCGGTTGATCTCTCCAGCTTTTCATAAGCTTTTCCGAGCTTTCGCTATTCTTCATATTTGTGCCGCTTTGGACCCGCACACTACTGGCGGCATCGCGAACGCCAAGAAGAAAGGAAGCGCATCAAATGCCCTCACCTCGCTGGCTGGCCAGACTTACCGTCCCCATGATCGTTGGCGCCGCCCTGGTTAATAGCGCTGCGATTGCGACTGCCAATCCCGCTGATGACGCATACCTCGCAAAACTGCGCGCCGTCGGCCTCACTTGGCCGCCCAATACGGAAGAGGCACTCATCGGGGAGGCGCACCTCATCTGCTACGACCTCACTTGGGGTTGGCAGCCACAACAGATTGCCGACGACATTCACGCCCACTTGGACAAGAGGGGCGTTACGTTGTTAGACGTCGGAACCATGGTCAACGCCGCACACTCGACCTATTGCCCCGGTAATGTGTGCGACGCCCCTACCCTTTGCACGTGACAGCACTTAGGGGCCAGAACCTCCTATAGCCGCCAGGTCCGCTGGCAGTTCTAGACCACCGGCTGCACCCCTGGCCAGTCAAATTGTCTTAGCGCGTAGCCCAGACGGGCGCATCAAAGCACGATCCGGTGATCTTTGATTGTCGGGGTCGCGAAAGAACGCCACGCCCCGAGGGGCCATGACCGGCCCGATCAGGGTGCCGACGATCGACAGCCCCCCCGGCGACCCGTTGCGCCGCAATCGCTTCCGCCTCGGCGCGAGCCTTGGCCAACGCGGCCCGGAAAGCGGATTCCCTTGCGGCGTGAGCACATTCAGCATCATCGAATCGCGAGTCGTGTTCGGCGTAGACAGGACCGCACAACTCGGCGTCCTGCCCGCAGTACTCGCACTGAACAGGCGAGGCTATGGCAGCACGGTGTGCATCAACATCACATCGTATGCCGACCACAGCGACAGGTTGAAGTACAAGTCTCGTCCTGACGACCAGGGATGGATCATCGGCGCGTAGATACCACCGGGCATCTGGAATGACGACACTAGCGGTTGCTCTGGACTCCATGGCCCCTGCGGAGTCGGCGCTGTCCTTGCCACGACGTCGTTGCTGCCGCCGTTGGTGTACAACACCAGGTACTGCTTGAGATAGCTGTTGTATTGCGCTGACATCTCACCCACGGGACCCGGGAAAACCGGCGTCGCCGCCCCCGGATTGTTGGGGACCCAGCGACCGCCATCGTCGCCGTTCCAGTATTGGTACCTGGTGGGGTCCGGCACAGCGTTCGGGGGAACTCGCGAAAGAAACGCCGCGCCGCTCCGTCCCGAAGGCGTCCCGAACGAGTAGAGGTAACCGTCGGTACCCCGCATGAACGCCCCCATTTGGAAATTCTCATTTCCCGGAGTGAACCCGGTCCCCGAGACGGCGTCCGCCGAGGCCGTCCGAATGCTCCCGGGGTAGATTCCCCAGTTCTGGCCATTGTCGAGCGACCTGGCGATTGCCGAGTAGTTCGTACTCCATTCGCCATCGCGGCCCCACTGCCTGATGGACATGAAGTTCATGTATTGGGTTCTCCCAATCGAGATGGCCGCGGTCGGAATGATTCCCGTCTCGTGCCCCGCCCGATGGATGGTGTTGACGACCTGTTTGGACAGGCCGTTTGTCCACACCGGTGAGCCGGAGTACCTGTCGTTGGGCACGCCGTCGGCGATGTGGAGTCCATTCGTCAGGTCATGGTCCGAACTGCGGAACAGTACGTTGTATCGCCATTCTTGGCCGTGGACTTTGCAATAGCCGAATGTGTCACCGAAGGCCATGAGTATCTGACGGTTGGCGGGATCGCCGTTGTCCCACGCGATTCCGAGGTCGGTCCCGGAGATGCCGAAACGTTGGAGGGTTTTGTTTGGGCCGTTTGGTCCGGTCACCCAGTCGACGAGCGACGTTGGCGCCCCCGCGATCGAAGCAGGAGGCGCCTGTGCCGGCTGCGGCGCAGGCTGCGGTGCCGGCTGCGGGGGAACCGGGGCCGCGTTTGGCTGCAATTGAGTAGCGTTCGGCGACTGCGGGATGCCCGGCGTGGGGGGATTGGGCCCAGGCGGCGGGACGACCCCCGCTTGCTGTTGGATCGGCGCGGAGTATCGACTACCGGGAGCAGCGGGCCTGAGGAAAGACTGGATCAGCGGACCCAACTTGGGTAGCGGCGCCTGGTCATTCGTATGAGCAGGCCTGCGCCCAGTCGGTGGTACCACGACCGGCTGCGGCGCGGGTATCGCCGGGGGCGCGGCCGGGGGCTCCACGTTCGCTTCGGGCGCGTTGCACGGTGTGGCGTTCGCTAGCGGCGCGGGGCCCATCGCAACGAAGAAACCGATGGCGGTCACCGACGCCACCGATAGCGACACGATCCGGAGAATCGCTGTCAATGTCACACCTTTCCAGGAGCGGGTCGCCGCATTGACGTCCGCAGTTGGTTCATGTGACGATAGTGATTCGCGTGGCTTGTGTGACCAGTGATCTGCGGATAGGTATGCATCCGTGACCGTGTCGCAACGCATTGGCTTCACCGCGAAGGCGCGCGTCGAGAGCTGGTCACAAGCGGCGCCCACCACTTCCGTAACCGGCCCATCCCCATCCGTCGCAGCAGTCACGACAGGACGGCGGAGTGAGTCTGGTTGTCGGCACGAGACGGGCACATTGGCAGAGCCGGACGCGGCGAAGCCGGCGAAAAAACACCGGCTGTCCGGGTAGACCCCCTGCGACAAGTCGCCCGGCCAGGTACGCTCCCATCCGCCAGCGCACCCAACACCCCGTGGCCTCGGGAAACGGCTGCTTTCAGCAGGAGAGGACTCCGTCGGCGTCTCGGGGTAGGCAGTCCGCCAAGGAGGAACCCGGTGAGCGTGCCTAATGAGTCGCAGCGCGACCCATTCCAAAGCCGAACGTATCTTCGCCGAGTGGTCGCCGCGTCCATGGCCGGCACCGTCGTCGAATGGTACGAATTCTTCCTCTACGGCACCGCGGCCACGCTGGTGTTCAGCAAGGTGTTCTTCCCGCGGGGCGGCAACGAACTCGACGCAATCTTTGCCGCCTTCGTGACCTACGCCGTCGGCTTCGCCGCCCGCCCGCTTGGCGGCGTCGTCTTCGGCCAACTCGGAGATCGGTACGGGCGCAAAAAGTTGCTGCAGTTCAGCCTGCTGCTGGTAGGCGCCGCTACCGTCCTCATGGGCTGCCTGCCTACTTTCGCCCAGATCGGATACTGGGCTCCCGCACTACTGGTGGTGCTGCGCTTCATCCAGGGCTTCGCCGTCGGCGGCGAGTGGGGCGGCGCCGTTCTGCTCGTCGCCGAGCACAGCCCGAGGGCCAGCCGAGGGTTCTGGGCGAGCTGGCCGCAGGCCGCCGTGCCCGGTGGGAACATGCTGGCCACGGCCGTACTGCTGATACTGACCTCGACGCTGTCGAATGCGGCCTTCCTCAGCTGGGGCTGGCGCGTCGCGTTCTGGTTGTCCGCGGTCGTCGTTTTGATCGGCTACTACATCCGCACCAAGGTGACGGACGCACCCATCTTCCTGGAAGCTCAGCAGCAAGCCGAGCGCTCCAAGGCGACCCGGGTGGGTGTCTTTGAGGTTCTAAAGCGTTACCCGCGTGGCGTTTTCACCGCGATGGGTTTGCGGTTTGGTGAGAACACCATGTACTACTTGGTCGTCACCTTCACCATTACTTATCTCAAAGTGCAGGTCCACGCCGACACCAGGGTCATCTTGTTGTGGTTGCTGGCCGCGCATGCCGTGCACTTCGTGATCATCCCGCTAGTCGGACGTCTCAGTGACCGATTCGGCAGGCGCCCAATCTATTTCGTCGGTGCGGTGTGTGCTAGCACCTGGGGGTTCTTCGCATTCCCGATGATGAACACCGGCCGCAATGTGTTCATCATGACCGCGGTCGTCATCGGTCTGGTGTTCCACGGCCTCATGTACGCGGTGCAGCCGGCGGCGATGGCGGAGATGTTCCCGACCCGGATGCGTTATTCAGGGGTGTCGCTCGGCTATCAGGTCACCTCGATCGCGGCCGGTTCGCTTGCTCCGATCATTGCCGTGCGCTTGCTCGAGAGCTACAAATCCGCGGTGCCCATTTCTTGGTACCTGGCAGCCGCCGCGGCGGTGAGCGCGGTGTCCGTCCTGGCCGCCAACGAGACCAAGGGCATCGACTTGGCGGCCATCGACCTCGCCGATGCCCAGGGTGTTCGGCACCATCCGGCTGTCGCCACGGGGCACGCCGACGGACCCGATCCGACCGAGCTTGTCGAGGGCACCGTCTAGCTTTGCGCGAGCGCTGACCAGCGCAAACCACAGTTATCAGAGGTCAGCGCCGTTCCTAAAGTTGCCTGCCAGGTTGAGTCAGCATGTTTGTGGGCCGCCGCTGGCGGCAATGTCCCAACAGAGGTGGGCGCGTCGGCCGGCCTACGCGCGCACCTAGGTCCCGTCGGTTCAGCCCGAGAGCCGACGGGACCGCCCTCCTGCCGGTGCCTCAGCGACCTGACGGTCGCGGATACGGCCGAACGGGCGGGCCATCCAGGAGTACCGTGCCGCGTATGGACGGCTCGGCAGGTGTGTGGATTCTCGGCGGCTACCAAAGCGATTTCGCCCGCAACCTCACCAAAGAAGACCGCGACTTCGCAGCGCTGACCGCGGAGGTCCTCGAGGGCGCACTGGCCGCGGCCAAGGTCGACGCCGCCGACATCGGAGTCGTCCACGTTGGGAATGCCTTCGGCGAGACGTTCGCCGGCCAGGGCCACCTCGGGGCGATGCCGGCCACCGTCTGCAAAGACCTCTGGGATACCCCGGCCTCGCGGCACGAAGCCGCGTGCGCGTCCGGCAGCGTCGCGGTGCTGTCGGCGATGGCCGATCTGCGGTCGGGCGCGTACGACACCGCGCTCGTGGTCGGGATCGAGCTGGAGAAAACGGTGCCCGGTGACACCGCCGCCCAGTACCTGGGTGCCGCCGCGTGGACCGGTCACGAGGGCGCCGGCGCACGCTACCTGTGGCCGTCGATGTTCGCCCAGGTTGCCGACGAGTACGACCGGCGCTACGGCTTGGACGACACGCATCTGCGTGCCATTGCGCAGCTCAACTTCGCCAACGCGCGGCGTAACCCCAACGCCCAGACACGCGCGTGGACGGTCCCCGACCCGATCACCGATGACGACGCCACCAACCCGATCACCGAAGGCCGGTTGCGCCGATTCGACTGCAGTCAGATGACCGACGGCGGCGCGGGATTGGTCCTGGTCAACGACGCGTATCTGCGCGACAATCCCGGCGCGCGCCCGATCGGCCGCATCGATGGCTGGGGACATCGCACCGTCGGCCTGGGTCTGCGGCAGAAGCTGGACCGCGCTGCCGGCGACCCGTACGTGCTACCCCATGTGCGGGCCGCGGTGCTTGACGCGTTGCGCCGCGCGCAACTGAGCCTTGACGACCTCGACGGGATGGAGGTGCACGACTGCTTCACTCCCAGCGAATACCTGGCCATCGACCACATCGGGCTTACCGGCCCGGGCGAGTCGTGGAAGGCGATCGAAAACGGCGAGATCGAGATCGGCGGTCGGCTGCCGATCAACCCGAGCGGGGGGTTGATCGGCGGCGGACACCCGGTGGGAGCTTCCGGCGTGCGCATGCTCCTGGATGCGGCGAAGCAGGTCAGCGGCGCGGCCGGCGACTATCAGGTCGGGGACGCGAAAGCCTTCGGCACCCTCAACTTCGGCGGCAGCACCGCCACCACGGTCAGTTTCGTCGTCGGCACTACAAAAGGCGTTTGACATGAATGCTGGAATCGTCGGCAAGTTCCTGTCCACCCTGCCCGAGGACGACGACCACCCCTACCGGACCGGACCGTGGCGCCCGCAGACCACCGAGTGGGACGCCGACGACCTCACCGCCGTGGAGGGAGAAATCCCGCGCGACCTGGACGGCATCTACCTGCGTAACACCGAGAATCCTTTGCACCCGGCGTTCAAGACCTATCACCCATTCGACGGCGACGGCATGCTGCATGTGGTCGGCTTCCGTGATGGAAAAGCCTTCTACCGCAACCGTTTTATCCGCACGGACGGTTTCTTGGCGGAGAACGAGGCGGGCGGGCCGTTGTGGCCGGGCTTGGCCGAACCGGTGCAACTGGCCCAACGGGAAAAGGGCTGGGGCGCTCGTACCCGGATGAAGGACGCGTCGAGCACCGACGTCATCGTCCACCGGGGTATGGCGCTGACCAGCTTCTACCAGTGCGGCGACCTGTATCGGCTCGACCCGTACTCGGCCAACACGCTCGGCAAGGAGACCTGGAACGGACACTTCCCGGTCGAATGGGGCGTGTCGGCGCATCCGAAGGTCGACAACAAAACCGGCGAACTGCTGTTCTTCAACTACAGCAAGCAAGCCCCGTACATGCGCTACGGCGTCGTCGACGAGAACAACGAGCTGGCCCACTACGTCGACATCCCACTGCCCGGGCCGCGGCTGCCGCACGACATGGCCTTCACCGAAAACTACGCGATCCTCAACGATTTCCCGTTGTTCTGGGACCCCCGGCTGCTCGAGCACGACGTGCACCTGCCACGGTTCTACCCGGACATTCCGTCGCGCTTCGCGGTGCTGCCGCGCCGGGGCTCGACTGGCGAGATCCGGTGGTTCGAGGCCGACCCGACGTTCGTATTGCACTTCGTCAACGCCTACGAGGACGGCGACGAGATCGTGCTCGACGGCTTCTTTGAGGGCGATCCTCAGCCCGCGGAAAGCGGGGCCACCGGCGGAACCAACTGGGACAAGCTTTTCCGGTTCCTGGCGCTGGACCGACTGCAGGCCAGGCTGCACCGCTGGCGATTCAACCTGGTCACCGGCGCGGTCAAAGAAGAGCAACTATCGGAGTCCATCACCGAATTCGGGATGATCAATGCCCAGTACGCCGCCCGCAACTACCGCTACACCTACGCCGCTACCGGAAAACCGGGCTGGTTCCTCTTCGACGGACTGGTCAAACACGACCTGCACACCGGAAACCAGGAAGGCATCTCGTTCGGTGACGGTGTCTACGGGAGCGAGACCGCGATGGCCCCACGGGTCGGCGCCACCGGTGAAGACGACGGCTACCTGGTCACCCTCACCACCGACATGAATACCGACGCCTCTTACTGCGTGGTCTTCGACGCTGCCCGGATCACTGACGGCCCGGTATGCAAACTGCTTCTGCCGGAACGTATTTCGAGCGGCACGCATTCGACTTGGGCGCCCGGCACCCAGCTGCGGCGCTGGCATACCGCGGAGTCGGCGGCAAGCGCCATCGGGCTGTGAATCGGGGAAGCAGTGGACAAAAAGAATCGGCCCAGGACAACGCACTGGCCCACGCAGTTGGCGTCGATCGGCGCCATCCGTTTTGCCCGCCGCTCGTCGAACTTCGAAGAAACGGTCCGGTTTTACCGTGAGCTGGTCGGGCTTCCGCTCTACGAAACGTTCCAGGCCAGCTACGGCAGCAACGGTGCCATATTCGGCCTGCCCAGCTGGAACCTGACGCTGGAAATAGTTGAGTCGCCCAACCCCGTCGCCGTGGACCATCACGAACAACTGTGCCTGTACTTCCCCGACAAAAAGGCACAGCAGGCCGCAATCGCACGCCTTCAGGCGGCGGGGCGGGAACCCGTGGAGCAGCACTCGTACTGGGAAGCGACGGGCGCGGTCACCTATCGCGACCCGGACGGCCGCGAAGTCGTGTTCGCGCCCTTTGTGTTCGGCGTCAACGAGCCCGAGGACACCGCCACGTCAGGTAGCCACGAGTTCCCGTCTGTCTGAATCCTCACCGGCTTGAGCGACCGGCAACGAGAGCACCGATCAGTGCCGCGAGCGAGCACGCCACCGCACAGACCGCGCCGACCGCACCGACGTAGAGACCGTAGTCGGCCGATACCGGCGGCTTGACGTTGAGCTTGTAATACCAGACCGTAAGCGCCACGATGAGCAGCGAAATCACCAGGGCCGCAATCGAAGCAAGCCGCACCGACAACCCACGGCCCACCATCGCGCCAGCCACCAGCAGCGTCGAGGACAGCAACACGATGAGCTGACCCGCACCGAACCCCGGCGGTAGTACCAGGTTGCCGTGGGTGCCTCCGATGGCGCTGGCCCAGCCCCCACCGTTGACCGCCGTCGTCAGCCACGGCAGCCACGCGCTGGCCGAAATGAGCACAGCGAAAAACGCCACCAGCCAACCTGGGCTCAGCCGGTGAATCATGGTTGCGAGATTAGCTGACTCGAACCTGGGCCCGTATGACCGATTGTCACGCTGGCGTGGCGCCGGTCGGCGAAAGCCACGCCGGCGTGACGCTCGGCATCGTCAGGTAGCCAGCGAGGACAGGTTGAAGATGACACCCGTCGGATCGGTCGTCGCGGCCAACCGACCGTAGGGGGTGTCCTCGGCCGCCCGCACCACGGCGCCACCGTTGTCGCTGATCACCCGCAGGGTCTTGTCGACGTCCTCGGCGCCGAAGAAGGTCGTCCAGTTCGACGGGACACCGTCGGGCAGCACACCGGCGCCGTCCATTACGCCGAGTAATTGCTGGTCGCCGAACCAGGCTGTGGTGTAACGGAATTCGTCCGTGTCAGAAACCTGCTCCGTGCGCCATCCGAGGACCGCACGGTAGAAGTCGACCGCGGCGCGGTAATCGCGCGTGGTCAGTTGGTGCCAGACCGGAGAGCCGGCCTCCCCGATCACCTCGAAGCCGCGGTGTTCCAGCGGCTGCCACAACCCGAAGAACGCACCAGACGGGTCCATCGCCAGGCTCATGTAGCCCTTGGCGGGTACCTCCAACGTGTCCAGGCACGTCGAGCCGCCCGCCGCGGCCACCGCGGACATGGTCGCGTTGATGTCGGCGGTGTGGAAGTAGATGGCCCAGTTGTCCGGAGACTGGAACTCGGGCCGATTCGCCATCAGGCCGGCGACGGGGTGTCCGTCCTTGGCGGCGTTGATGTATCCGCCGTACTCGGGTCCGGCGGACTCGAACGTCCAGCCGAATACCGTGCCGTAGAAGTCCTCGGCGCGGTCGACGTTCGACGTCGTCAGATCGATCCAGCACGGAGCGCCCAGCGGCGCGCCATCACGGATGGGCACGATGATCTCCTTGTGGTGTCGTGGTGTCCTGGCCCCGTAATCGGGGTTCACCCATATCGACTCGCGCCAAACCGGAAACTCATCGGCCGGGGTCCGCCAGGTGATCAGCGACCGACGCCACGATCTCCGTTCCTGCCCGGGTCGGGGGCCGTGAACACGGTGACGAAATTCTGCAGCGATTCGCTGATGTCGCTTCGCAGCGCGGCGGCGACGATCATGCCGATCGGCCCGAACAGCGCTGGACCGCCGAGGTGCACATCGAAGCCGACGACCGAGCCCTCGTCCTTGGGCTGAATCTTCGCCATCAACTTGACTTTGACGCCGCCGACGCCATCGCCGTTGAGCGTCATGCCTTCCGGCGGCTTGTAGCGCACGACCGTCCATTTGATCCGGTTGTGCATGCCCTTGACCCCGACGATCGACTCGATGACCGTCCCTTTCTCGATGTCGTCGGGCAACGTGCTGCGCCACACCCGGTGGATGGTCAGCCACTCCCTGTACCGGGACAGGTCGGAGGCATGCGCCCAGGCGACCTCGGGAGGCAGGGGTACGTCGATGGATCCGGAGAGTTTAGCCATGCGCTCAGTTCTGCTGGTCGCCCTTGTCGCCAGAGCCAGCGGCCTTCTTGGCCTCTTCCTGCACCTTGTGGATAGTGTCGGAGTACTTGCCCTGCGTCTTGTCGTCGACGAACTCGCCGGCCTTGTCGATCGCCATCTCGACCTTGTCGGCGTTTTGCGACAACAGGTCCTTCGCCTTGTCAAGGATTCCCATGCTGCACCTTCCACGCCAATTCCTACTTTGCTGGTAAAAGCCTACTTGCCGGTGTCGTTGTCGCCAGTCGCCGACTGGCGCCACAACCGTGGCTGCACGCCGAGCATCCTGGCCCGGATCCACCACACCGCCTCGATCGCCGCGGCTCCGAGCACGCCGATGCCCAAGGCGGTGGACGTCACCGCGATGTTCGACGGGTCGAGCAGGAACTTCCGCTGAGCCAACGGGATGCTGAAGATCACCACGTAGGCCAGGCCGGAGGCAATAACCAGCGCCAACCGCCACCACTGGTAGGGGCGCGCGACCACCGCGAGCACCCATAGCGCGGTCATCAGCAATGTGATCAGCGCCGCGGTCGATGCTTGCTCCTGTTGCTGGAACGTGGCGTGGCGGCCGTGGTAGGCCAGCAGGTAGGAGATGAACGTAGCAACGCCGACGATAAACCCGGACGGCAGCGCCGAGGTCAGCACCCGCCGCACGAAACCGGGGTTAGCGCGCTCGTTGTTAGGTGCCAGCGACAGGATGAACGACGGGATTCCGATGGTGAACCACGCCGCGATGGTGACGTGGATCGGCTGAAACGGGTACAGCAGGGGGTCCGCCCTCAGCAGCTTGGACAGCAAGCATTCGGTATCGACGAACAGCGCCAGTAGCACCGAGTACACCGTCTTGGTCAAAAATAGGTTCGCGACCCGCTCGATGTTGCCGATCACCCGCCGGCCTTCGCCGACGACATAGGGAAGCGTGGCAAACCTGTTGTCCAGCAACACGATCTGTGCTACCGCGCGAGACGCCGGGCTGCCGGCTCCCATCGCGACACCGATGTCGGCATCCTTGAGGGCCAGCACGTCGTTGACGCCGTCGCCGGTCATCGCCACGGTGTGCCCGTGCGATTGCAGGGCGTGCACGATGGCACGTTTCTGATCGGGCCGCACCCGGCCGAAGGTGGTGTAGGAATCCAGCGCGTCGGCCAGTTCGGCTGCGTCGCTGGGGAGTTGACGCGCGTCCATGGTCTCGCCATGCAGACCCAGCTTGCCGGCCACGGCGCCGACCGACACCGCGTTGTCTCCGGAAATCACCTTGACCGAAACATCCTGGGCAGCAAAGTAATCGAGCGTCTCTCGGGCGTCGGGACGCACCTTCTGCTCAAGCACCACCAGCGCGACGGGGGTGACCCGGCCCGGAGCGTCCGGGTGATCCACGGCCACCTCGCTGCAACCCAACAGCAGCACCCGCAACCCCTGCGCGCCGATCCGCTCGGCACGTTCGGCCGCCGCCGATGCCGGATCGAGCAGCACGTCGGGCGCGCCGATCACCCAGTTGCCGTGATCGTGGTAGGACACGCCGCTCCACTTGGTGGCCGACTTGAAAGGCGCAGTGGCAGTGGCGGTCCAGCCGGGCGGTCGGTCATAGCTCTCGGCGATCGCCTGCATGCTGGCATTGGGTCGGGCATCGGCTGCGGCCAACGAGGCCAGCACATCGGCGACCGTTTCCCGGTGCGCGGCGAGTGCCCCAACCTCGGAGACGTCGCAAACCCGCATGCCGTTTTCGGTCAGGGTGCCGGTCTTGTCGGCGCAGACCACGTCAACCCGGGCCAGTCCCTCGATGGCGGGCAACTCCTGCACCAGGCATCGACGTTGACCGAGCCGAATGACCCCGACCGCAAACGCGATCGACGTCATCAGTACGAGGCCTTCGGGCACCATCGGCACCAGCGCACCGACCATCCGCAGTACCGACTGCCGCCACCCGACATGGGTGGTGAACAACTGGGTGTAGATCGTCAGCAGCCCGGCCGGCACCAACAGGTAGGTAATGAACTGCAGGATCCGGTTAATGCCGTTGCGCAGTTCGGATTTCACCAGGGTGAACTTGCTGGCCTCCTCGGCGAGCTTGGCGGCATAGGCTTCCGGCCCTACCTTCGTGGCACGATAGGAGCCGATGCCGGCGACGACGAAACTGCCCGACATCACCGCGTCGCCGGGGACCTTGGCCATCGGGTCGGCCTCTCCGGTCAGCAGCGATTCGTCGACCTCCAGGTTCTCCTCCTCGAGAATTTCGCCGTCGACGACGACCTGATCCCCTGGGCCGAGCTCGATGATGTCGTCGAGCACGACCTCGCTGGGCGCCAGCGTTCGGGTCCCGGATTGCCTGCGCACCAAGGGTTTCGCCTGCCCGATTATCGCAAGCTTGTCCAGCGTCTGCTTGGCTCGGATCTCCTGGACCATGCCGATGACGCTGTTGGCGACGATGAGCAGGCCGAACAGGCCGTTGATCACCGAGCCGGTCGCGAGCACGATCAGGAGTAACACGCCCAGGATCGCGTTGATCCGGGTGAAGACGTTGGCCCGAACGATTTCGGCGACGCTGCGCGCGGCGCGTTGCGGGACGGCGTTGCTCTTGCCTTCGGCTACCCGCTGCGCCACCTCGGCATCGGTCAGGCCCAAGGTGTTAGCGGGGCTCATCGTGTGAACGTTCCGAGCTTGTTCGTATCAAAGTATTCCAGGTTCAGGGTGGCGCCGGGGAACCCGGAGAAAGTGGCCTTGGAAATCGTTCCAGGCGGGGCGTTTTCGCTCGTTAAAGGAAAGGTGAAGGTATCGCCATCCCAATGCGTCAAGGGGAACGTCTGGTTGTTCGGCCCCATCGCCAGCTGCAGCCCTCCGTCCTTTTCGGTCACGACGGCCGGACCCCAATAGTCGCTGGCGTACACCCCGAGGTAGTCGGTGAGCGGCCTGGCCGGCATGGGATTGGCCGGGGGCTGCTTGCCGACGAGTGAGCCTTCCGGTTTGTTCATCGGGGCGAATAGGTTCTTGTACAGGGTCGCCCAGTCCTGACTAACCTGACCGTATTGCAGCAGATCCATGAATTCGGCGGTCAGCGTCTCCGGCACGCCGATGGGTGCCGCGTTGGTCAGTGCGATGATGCCCACGTCCTCCGACGGCATCACCACGAAGTTTGTCGCGGCTCCCAAGGAGAATCCGCCTGAATGGCTGTACTCGGTGCGCCCCGAAGAGGTCACCGACACGTTGAACCCGTAACCATAGGCGCCGGCGCGCGCCTTCGGCGTAGCCGCGGGCACCGAGATGACCTCCGGGGTGTTGACCGGCAGCAAGGCCTCCGGGGACGCAATCCGCTGGCCGTTGTAGGTTCCGTTGCCCAGCATCATGGTTAGCCAGCGCGCCATGTCGTTGACCGACGAGCTCACCCCGCCCGCGGGTGTCTGGGGATCCGGTTTCCGCTGAAAGCGCGGCTCCCATTTGTCTCCGACTTTGACATGGTTGACCGCGTGGTCGGGCCTGGCCATGAAATCAGCGAACTTCGAACTGGTGGAAGCCATTCCCAGCGGGCGGTACAGCACCCCGTCGGAAAGGTCCTCCCATGGCTTGCCCGCCGCGACCGCCACCGCCTCGGCTGCGGCGGTCACTCCGAAGTTGGTGTAGGCGTGGCTGATTCGAAAGGGCGCCAGCGGCAAGTACTTCAGCCGCTCGAGCGACTGCCGACGGTCGTAGCCCAGCTCCTCCAGCTTGTCACCGGCGTGGTCGGGCAGCCCGGACCGATGCGAATACAGGTCGGCCACGGTCACGTGGCCGGTGACATAGGGATCGCTCAGCGCGAACCACGGCAGCTTGGCCGCCACGGGCGTGTCCCAGGTGACCACGTTGTCGGTCACTTCATGTGCTACCACCGTGGCGCCGACCGATTTCGACACCGACGCCAATTGGAAAACCGTGTCGGCGTCGACCTTGTTGTCTTGGCCGTCGCCCTTGCTCGCGTCCCTGACTCCGAAACCCTTGGCATACATCGTCTTTCCGCCATGAACGATGGCTACGGCCATTCCCGGGATGCCGGTGCTCTTCATCAGGTCAGCGACCAGGCCGTCCACCTTCGCTACGGCGTCATCGATCCGGCCCGCGGGTATCTGCAGACCCGACGCCTCATTGGGCGGGGCGTCGGATTGCGCGGACGGCGGGCTGGATACCGGTTGCGCGGGCCCGCAGCCCGTCAACGCGAGCGCGGCCACCACGACAGCGGCCGTTGCCGCGCGTTTCGTCATGGCCGCACACTTTAGCCCTTTGGCCCGTACGGCTAGCGATTCAGAGCCGCCACCACGGGTTGAATCTCCCAGGTCCGGCGGGATCGATGCGTTGGCCGGGGGTGGGCACCGCCACATTGACATGAGCGGGCCCCGCAGCCGCCAGCAGGCGCTCGACCGGCTCAGCCCACGGGTGGGGCGCCAGACGGAAGGTGCCCCAGTGGATCGGCACGAGCAGGCCGGACCCCGAGTCGGTGACATCCAGATGCGCCCTGACTGCCTCCTCCGGGTTCATGTGGACGTCCGGCCACGCCGTGTTATAGGCCCCGATGGGCAGCAGGGTCAGGTCGAACGGTCCGTGGTCGGCGCCGATCTGCGTGAAGCTCTTGGTGTAGCCGGTGTCGCCGCCGAAATACGCGCGATGACTCGGACCAAGAAAGACCCACGACGCCCACAGCGTGGTATTCCGATCCAGAAAGCGCCCCGAGAAGTGCCGCGCCGGCATACAGATCAAGGTGAGCTCGTCGACCTGGGCGCTCTGATGCCAGTCGAGTTCGACGATGCGGTGCTCGGGTATTCCCCACGCACGCAGATGGGCACCGACTCCGAGCGGCACGAAGAACGGCGCCCGCTGGGTGCGGGCGAGCGCGATGACGGTGTCGAGATCGAGGTGGTCGTAGTGGTCATGGCTGATGACCACCGCGTCGACGGCGGGGAGCCGTTCCAGTTGCACCGGTGGCGGATGCAGCCGCTGCGGTCCGACGACGTCCGACGGCGAGCATCGGTTACTCCATACCGGATCGGTGAGCACCCGGTAACCGTCGATTTCCAGCAGCGCCGTCGAGTGGCCGAACCAGCTGACGGCGAGCCTGCTGGGATCAGCGTCAAAGATCGCCGGCGCGGCCAACGGGATCGGCGCTGACGGCAGGCTCCCGCCGTGGTTACCCAAGAACTCCCACACGATGAGCCGCAGTTCCTCGCGATCCATCTTGTAGATCGAGGCGGGGTCGAGGTTGGCGAACACGCCGTCGGAGTAGTTCGGCGACCCCTCTGCCACCGCCCGGATCGAGGCGGGGTGGGCGCCGAGGGCAGCCGGTGCGCCGTGTAGCGCACGCAGCAACCAACTGCCCGCCGCCAGCGAGGCCGTGCCGACGGCCAGTCGTAGCGCCCCCCGCAGCATGACCGTCAGGCCCCCTGAAACCTCGGCGGCCGCTTCTCCACCCGGGCGACCTGCGCTTCGACGACATCCTGGCTGGACCAGGCTTTGTCGAAGAGCTCCTTGTGCTCCGGCCGCTGCTCTTCCATGGCGCCGTCATCGTTGAGCACCCGCTTGGCGTGCTGTATCGCAAGCGGCGCCAGGCCGGCGATCTCGGCGGCCCAGGCCTGGGCGTCGGCCAGCGTCCCGATGCGGTTGGCCATTCCGGTCTGCAGCGCCACGTCGGCGCTCAGCCTCTCCGCGGTCAGCAGCATCGCGCGGGCCCGTCCGTGACTGACCAGCGAAGACAGTCGACGAATACTCCAGTTGTCAAGGGCGAGACCGTATTTCGAAGTGGGAAACTGGAAGAACGCCTCCGGTGCAACGACCCGCAGATCGCATCGCATCGCCAGCTGCAAGCCGGCGCCGATGGCGGGGCCGTTGATCGCCCCGATCACCGGCATCGGCACCGCGTCCATGACCTTGTGTAGCTCGATCAGCCGGTCGGGATAGTCGGCGGCGAATGCGTCGCCGCTCAGGTCAGCGCCGGCGCAGAACGCCGTACCCTGGCCGGTCAGCACGATCGCACGGGTGGACCCGTCGTCACCGGCCTTCTGTAGGGCCTCCCGCAGCTCGTCGACGAGCTGGGAATTCAGCGCGTTGCGGCGCTCGGGGCGCTGCAACTCGATGGTCATCACGGCTTCGGCCTGGCTCACACCGATCATGAAACCCAGCCTATATAGCCTCGTCGGGTGACCCATATCACGACCGAACAACTGCGCGATGCGGTCCTCGACGAGGGCTCTTTCGTCAGCTGGGACAGCGGTCCGCCGGCATTGCCGGTCACCGAGTCCTATGCGCGGGAGCTGGCCGAGGCCCGAGCCGCCACCGGCCTGGACGAGTCGGTGCTGACCGGCGAAGGGCGTCTGTTCGGGCGCCGGGTGGCGGTGGTGGTCTGCGAGTTCAGCTTTCTCGGCGGCTCGATCGGGGTAGCAGCGGCGGAAAGGATCACCGCCGCCATAGAGCGAGCGACGGCCGAGCGGCTGCCGCTGCTGGCGTCGCCGAGTTCCGGCGGCACCCGCATGCAGGAGGGCACGGTCGCGTTTCTGCAGATGGTCAAGATCGCCGCGGCCGTCAGGCTCCACAAACGGGCGCACCTCCCCTACCTGGTCTACCTGCGCCACCCGACCACCGGCGGGGTGTTCGCGTCGTGGGGCTCGCTGGGCCATGTCACCGTCGCCGAGCCGGGCGCTCTGATCGGCTTCCTCGGACCTCGGGTGTACCAGCTGCTCTACGGGGAGCCATTCCCGGCCGGCGTCCAAACTGCGGAGAATCTGCAGCGGCACGGGGTGATCGACGGCGTCGTCGCACTTGACGAGCTGCGCCGGACGCTGGATCGCGCGCTCAGGGTGATTGCCGACCCACCCGAGCCGCTGCCGGAGCCGGCGCCAGCCGAACCGGTACCCGATGTGCCGGCGTGGGACTCGGTGGTGGCGTCACGGCGTCCAGACCGGCCGGGTGTCGGATTTTTGTTGCGACACGGCGCCACCGACCGGGTGCTGTTGTCGGGCACCGGACAGGGCGAGGCCGCGACCACCCTGTTGGCGCTGGCCCGCTTCGCCGGCCAGCCCTCAGTGGTGCTCGGCCAGCAGCGAGTGACGGGCGGGGTGGTCGGGCCCGCTTCGTTGCGGGAGGCCCGGCGCGGCATGGCGCTGGCCGCCGAGCTGCGCCTGCCGCTGGTGCTGGTCATCGACACCGCCGGACCCGCGTTGTCGGCCGAGGCCGAGCAGGGCGGGCTGGCCGGCCAGATCGCCCAGTGCCTGGCCGAGCTGGTGACGCTGGAGACCCCGACGGTGTCGGTCCTGCTGGGCCAGGGCAGCGGTGGGCCGGCGCTGGCGATGGTGCCCGCCGACCGGGTGCTTGCCGCGCTGCACGGCTGGCTGGCGCCGCTGCCTCCGGAGGGCGCCAGCGCCATTGTCTTCCGGGACACCGCTCACGCCCCCGAACTCGCTGCGGCCCAAGGTATTCGGTCGGCCGACCTGCTGGCGTCCGGGATTGTCGACGTCATCGTGCCGGAGCATCCCGACGCCGCCGACGAGCCGGTCGAGTTCTCCCAACGCCTCTCGCGCGCCATAGCCGCCGAGCTACACGCGCTGCGGGGAATACCAGCCGCCGAGCGCCTGGCCGCGCGCTTGCGGCGCTACCGCAACATCGGATTGCCCTGAGACATGTCAGCCGGTCATGGTGGAAGCGCCGCCCTTAGCCGCGGCTACCGCGACACTTGCACCACGTACACGACACGCCGCAGCACGTGACCATGGTGTAAGTCTCGGCGACGGTGTGCGGTAAAGCGGCCTGGGAAGCCGGGGAGCTCGCTCTCCGCGGTAAGTAAGCGAAATCGTCTGGTGCCTAGGCAAATTAGTCTTGCTCCTCCCGCATGAACACCACTCTGAGCGACAGAGCGCGGCAACGACATCGAATATCTGGGCTTGCCAGCTGAATTCGATGACGGGGCGGCGGCATCCGCGCGCAGTCACAGCGCAGCCTCGGAAACGTAACCATTTGGCCACCGGGCCACTCCACCCGCGGTGATCCTCCCACCGCTACCGCCAACAATCAGGCAAAATGGGCGCCATGGACACTGGAGCAACCTCACCGCGGGTCTTGGTGGTCGACGACGACGCCGACGTGCTTGCCTCGCTGGAACGCGGGCTGCGGTTGTCCGGCTTCGAGGTGGCCACGGCGGTCGACGGCGCCGAGGCCCTGCGCAGCGCCACCGAGACGCGACCGGACGCGATCGTGCTCGACATCAACATGCCGGTGCTGGACGGCGTCAGCGTCGTGACGGCGCTGAGAGCCATGGACAACGATGTCCCCGTCTGCGTGCTCAGCGCGCGCAGCTCGGTCGACGACCGGGTGGCGGGCCTGGAGGCCGGCGCCGACGACTACCTGGTCAAACCGTTCGTGCTGGCCGAGCTGGTCGCGCGGGTCAAGGCGCTGCTGCGCCGCCGCGGCGCCACCGCGACGTCGTCGTCGGAGACCATCACGGTGGGGCCGCTGGAAGTGGACATTCCCGGCCGGCGGGCCCGCGTCAACGGTGTCGACGTCGACTTGACCAAGCGGGAGTTCGACCTGCTGGCGGTGCTGGCCGAGCACAAGACCGCGGTGCTGTCCCGTGCGCAGCTGTTGGAGCTGGTGTGGGGGTATGACTTCGCCGCCGACACCAACGTCGTCGACGTGTTCATCGGGTACCTGCGTCGCAAGCTGGAGGCCAACGGTGGCCCCAGGCTGCTGCACACCGTCCGCGGAGTCGGGTTCGTGCTGCGAATGCAATGACATGAACATCCTGTCGCGGATCTTCGCCCGTACGCCTTCGCTGCGGACCCGGGTGGTGATCGCGACGGCCATCGGCGCCGCGATTCCGGTGCTCATCGTGGGCACCGTCGTCTGGGTTGGGATTACCAACGACCGCAAGGAACGGCTGGACCGCCGGCTCGACGAGGCCGCGGGTTTCGCGATCCCATTCCTGCCGCGCGGTCTTGACGAAATACCGCGTTCGCCCAACGACCGTGACGCCATCATGACGATCCGCCGCGGCAACCTGGTCAAGTCGAATTCCGACGTCACGCTGCCCCAGCTGAACGTCGACTACGCCGACACCTACGTAGGTGGGGTGCGCTATCGGGTGCGGACGGTGGAGATTCCCGGGCCGATGCCGACGTCGCTCGCCGTGGGCGCGACGTATGACGCCACCATCGCCGAGACCAACAACCTGCACCGCCGGGTGATGCTGATCTGCGGATTCGCCATCGCCGCGGCGGCCGTGTTCGCCTGGCTGCTGGCCGCGTTCGCGGTGCGCCCGTTCAAACAGCTCGCTCAGCAGACCCAGTCGATCGACGCGGGCGACGAGGCGCCGCGGGTGGAAGTGCACGGGGCCAGCGAAGCCGTCGAAATCGCCGAGGCGATGCGGGGAATGCTGCAGCGCATCTGGGACGAGCAGAACCGGACCAAAGAAGCGCTCGCCTCGGCTCGCGACTTCTCGGCGGTGTCCTCCCACGAGCTGCGCACTCCGCTGACCGCGATGCGCACCAACCTCGAGGTGCTGGCCACCTTGGATCTGGCCGACGACCAACGCAAAGAAGTGATCAACGACGTCATCCGCACCCAGTCGCGGATCGAGGCCACCCTGAGCGCCCTGGAACGGTTGGCCCAGGGCGAACTCTCGACGTCCGACGATCACGTGCCGGTCGACATCACCGAGCTGCTCGACCGCGCCGCCCACGACGCGATGCGGATCTACCCCGACCTCGATGTGTCGCTGGTGCCGTCGCCGACCTGCATCATCGTCGGCTTACCCGCCGGGTTGCGCCTGGCCGTCGACAACGCGATCGCCAACGCCGTCAAACATGGCGGCGCCACTCGGGTCCAGCTGTCGGCGGTCAGCTCGCGGGCCGGAGTGGAAATCGCCATCGACGACAACGGCAGCGGAGTGCCCGAAGACGAGCGCACGGTGGTGTTCGAGCGGTTCTCCCGCGGGTCGACGGCCTCGCACTCGGGGTCCGGCCTGGGGCTGGCGTTGGTGGCCCAACAGGCCCACCTGCACGGCGGGACGGCTTCCCTGGAAGACAGCCCGCTGGGCGGCGCCCGGCTGATGCTGCGCCTCCCCGGCCCCAGCTAGCACTGCGCCGAACGTCGACTTGTTGGGCGACACGACGCGTTTTGGCTCAACAACTCGACGTTCGGCGTCCCCGTCATTTCCTGGAGCTCTTGCGCCACGCAGTGAAACAGGCCCGCACGGCGGATTCCTCGTCCCTGAACCACACCTGGGCGACGGTCGGGTCGTAAGTCGGATCGTCGGGGGTGTAGTAAAGCCGGGTATCCGAACGGCCCTTGACCAGCCATCCCGCCGGTCCGCCGCCATCCGGGGTGGCGCGCGCTGAGCCCGGGCCGTACGGGGCGTATGGCAGGCCGGGGATCTTCCCGGTGAGCGACTCCCTGGTGACCGGGATTTTCGTCGTCGGCGACTCTTCGGCGGCTGGGGCCGTCTTGGCCGGCGCCCTTCTCGCGGGCGGAGCTTTCTTGGGCGGCGCCGCTTTTGCTGCCGGACCCTTCTTCGACGGCACCCTTCTCGCGCCCGGGACCTTCTTCGTCGGTGCTTCTTTCCCGGCCGGAGCCTTCTTCTTCGACGGTGCCTTTTTCGTGGCCGGGTGCTTGGTCGGCGGCCGCCTGTGCAGGAATTTTTTGATGAACGCGATGTTGTTCGTCGGCGACTCGTCGGCGGCGGGCAGCTTCGTCGTGGCAGGCTCGGACGTGGCACCCACCGGCGCTTCGCGTTTGACAGGGCGGACCGAGAGCGCGAGCGTCAGCACCAACCCCGTCACAAACGACAAACCGAAGAGCCACCAGTGCACGTGGTTCATCGCTACCCATCCATCCCAGGACGGCTCACGTCGGCAGGGACTTCTCCGTGGCCGGTGCGTTTGCTCAAGATGTCGGCGATCACCAAGGCGGCGCCCGAGCCCGCCACGAAGGCGAACAGGTACCACAACCACTGGATTACGAAATCCATGGTGGATCTCCTTAGCTGACAACGATTTCGACGCGGCGGTTCTTGGCGCGCCCCTCGGCCGTGTCGTTGGGGGCAACGGGGTTGATCGAACCGAGACCCTTGACGACCAGCTGAGCCAGGCCAACGCCGTGGGCTACCAAGAAGTCGGCGACGTTTTGGGCTCGCTGGTCGCTCAGCGGAATGTTGATGCCCTCGGTGCCCGAATTGTCGGTGTAGCCGTTGATCGTCGCATGCGCGGTCGGACACGCCTTGAGCTTGTCCGCTACCTGAGTCAGGATCTGCTCGTCGGCCGGGGTCAGGCTAAAGCCGTCGTTTCCAAACGTAATCGGCCCGCCCGTCACGGCATTGATGGCCGATTGCAGGTCGGCGCACGGCCCCGACGCGGGGGGCGCAGGTGGCGCAGGCGGCGGTGGTGGTGCCGGGCTGGGCGGCGGAGGCGGCGCAACTGGCCCGTTAACCGCAAGCTTGCCAACGACATTCAGGTTTGACCAAGTGTGCACCGCCTCCTGTTCGACGTTGTTCTTCTGGTCCTGCGATGCTGCGGTGCCCGCCAGGGTGACGGTGTCTGTGTTGACCGTGAGGCTGAAATCGGGAATCGACGCGCTGTCTCTGAAGATCGGCCCGGCGTTTGAGAAATCGAGCGCGATGACATTGGGGTTGATGTGGATTTGGTCGATGACGTTCACCCCTGGCGCCAGTGAGCCGTTGAGCGCCTTCATCAATGCCGCCTTGGCGGAGTCGTCGGGAAAATCACCGCTGAACGTAAAGTCGTTACCGTTGCGGGTAATTGAAAGCGGCGCCAGGGATAACTTGGGAGCAGCGGGCTTGGTCGAGGGCGCCAGAGTTGGCAGCGCGCCGGTGGGCCCAGGAGTCGGCCGGGGCCGGTCGAACGCGATGTATCCGATTGCCGCTATCAGCAATGGAATAACCACGAGGCCAATCAGCCAGGGCAGGCCAAGTGACCGCCGGTGAAATCCCGGAGCTCGCCGCGAGCCGGTGGCTGCGGCCACTCGCCGCAAACCCGCCCCTAACCCCACTACTGGCCCTCCCTCAATGCGTTACCGGGACATGTTCGTCCTGCAGGCGATATGCAGCCTACCGAGTCCACGCCGCGACACCCCCCAAGTCGGGCACACTGGAGCGATGGGCAACGGCAAAAAACCAACCGACAGTGAAACCCTGGGATACATCCGCGAGCTGGTCGCCGAGGAGAAGGCCCTGCGGGCGCAGCTGCAGCACGGCGACATCACCACATCGGAGGAGCATGATCGCCTGCGCCGGGTGGAGGTCGAACTCGACCAGTGCTGGGACCTGCTGCGACAGCGCCGGGCGCTGCGCGAAACCGGCGGTGACCCACGCGAGGCAGACGTGCGCCCGCCTGACCAGGTCGAGGGCTACCTGAGCTGAACGACCGAGCGGCAAAAGTCGATGTCATAGACGCCATAGTCATAGGCGGGGGCCACAACGGGCTGGTCGCGGCCGGCTACCTGGCCCGGGCCGGCCTGCGGGTGCGGTTGCTGGAGCGGCTGGAGCAGATCGGCGGGGCCGCAGTCTCCGCGCAGGCCTTCGACGGTGTCAAGGTCCGGGTGTCGCGGTACGCGTACCTGGTCAGCCTGCTGCCGTCGCGCATCGTCGACGACCTGGGCGTCGCGGCGCGGCTGGCCAGGCGGCAATTTTCGTCGTACACGCCCGACCCCGCTGTGGCGGGGCGCTCCGGCCTGCTGGTCGGGCGCCCCGACGCATTCGCCTCGATCGGCGCCACCGGCGACGAGCGCGGATACGCCGACTTCTACCGGCGCTGCCGGCTGGTGACCCAGCGCCTCTGGCCAACGCTGACCGAACCACTGCGCACCCGTGAGCAGGCCCGCCACGACGTCATCGACGGCGGCGGTCCCGATGCGGCGGCCGCGTGGCGGGCCATGATCGACGAGCCGATCGGGCACGCCATCGCCGACGCGGTGGGCAACGACCTGGTCCGCGGCGTGATCGCCACCGACGCGCTGATCGGCACCTTCGCTCGCGTCGAGGACCCGTCGCTGAGGCAGAACGTCTGCTTCCTGTATCACGTGCTCGGCGGCGGCACCGGGGACTGGGACGTTCCCGTCGGCGGGATGGGCTCGCTGACGACGGCCCTGGCCACCGCGGCCGTCGGTCACGGCGCCGAAATAACCACCGGCGCAGACGTTTACGCTGTCGACCCGGACGGTCAGGTGCGCTACCGCACGGGCGACGAAGAGCACGTGATCCGGGGCCGGTTCGTTCTGGCCGGCGTCACACCGGCAGTCCTGGCCGGCCTCCTCGGCGAGGAGCCCGCGCCGCTGGCGCAGGGCGCGCAGGTCAAGGTGAACATGGTGCTGCGGCGGCTGCCTCGGTTGCGCGACCACAGCGTCACACCCGAACAGGCATTTGCCGGGACGTTCCACGTCAACGAGACGTGGACCCAACTGGATGCGGCGTATTCGCGGGCAGCCGGCGGGCGACTACCGAAACCACTGCCGTGCGAGGCCTATTGCCATTCGCTGAGCGATCCCAGCATCCTGGGGGCGGGCCTTTGTGACTCGGGCGCTCAAACGATGACGGTGTTCGGCTTGCACACCCCGCACTCGCTGTTCGGCGAAGCCGACTCCGACACCCTGCCCGACCGACTGACCAACTCTGTGCTGGCCTCGCTGAACTCCGTTCTGGCCGAACCGATTCAGGACGCGTTGATGAGCGACGCGCATGGCCGGCCGTGCATCGAGACGACGACCACCATGGATCTGCACCGCACCCTGGCGATGACCGCGGGCAACATCTTCCATGGCGGCCTGTCGTGGCCGTTCGCCGACGACGACGAGCCGCTGGACACGCCGGCGCGCCGGTGGGGAGTCGCCACCGCCCACGATCGAATCATGCTGTGCGGCTCGGGTGCCCGTCGCGGCGGTGCGGTTTCGGGCATCGGCGGTCACAACGCCGCGATGGCGGTGCTGGCCTCGCTTTGATCGTGGCTTCGACTGTGGCGCTTGCGAGCCCGCGTCCTAGCGTGCGTCGATGCCGACGTAGTCGCGTTCGGTGTAGCCGGTGTAGATCTGGCGCGGACGGCCGATCTTGCTGTCGCCCTCGTCGTGCATCTCACGCCAGTGCGCGATCCAGCCGGGCAGCCGCCCCAACGCGAACAGCACGGTGAACATCCGGGTCGGGAATCCGAGCGCCCGGTAGATCAGGCCGGTGTAGAAGTCGACGTTGGGGTAGAGCTTGCGCTCAATGAAGTAGTCGTCGGTCAGCGCCGCTTCTTCGAGCTCCTTGGCGATACTCAGCAGGTCGTCGTCACCACCGAGCTTGGCCAGGATCTTGTCGGCCTGCTCCTTGACGATCCGCGCCCGCGGGTCGTAGTTCTTGTACACGCGGTGGCCAAAGCCCATCAGTTTGACGCCCGCTTCGCGGTTCTTCACCTTACGGACGAACTCGCTGACGTCATCGTCGCTTTGGCGGATCTGCTCGAGCATCTCGAGCACCGCCTGGTTGGCGCCCCCGTGCAGCGGCCCCCAGAGTGCATTGATACCACCGGAGATGGAGGTGAACAGGTTGGCCTGCGACGACCCCACCAGCCGAACCGTCGATGTCGAACAGTTCTGCTCGTGGTCGGCGTGCAGGATGAGCAGCATGTCGAGTGCCCGCACCACCTCAGGGTCCGCCTGATAGGGCTCTGCGGGCAGCCCGAACGTCATCCGCAGGAAGTTTTCCACCAAGGTCAGCGAGTTGTCCGGGTAGAGGAACGGTTGGCCGACCGATTTCTTGTAGGCATAGGCGGCGATGGTCGGCAGCTTGGCCAGCAACCGGATCGTCGACAGTTCGACCTGCTCGTTGTCCGTCGGGTCCAGCGAATCGGGGTAGTACGCGGAGAGCGCATTGACAGCGCTGGACAACACCGGCATCGGGTGGGCGTTACGCGGAAAACCGTCGAAGAAGCGCTTGAGGTCCTCGTGCAGCATGGTGTGCAGCTGAATCCGCTTGGTGAAGTCGGCCAGCTGCTCTTTGTTCGGCAGCTCACCATAGATCAGCAGGTAACTCACCTCGATGAAGGTCGACTTCTCGGCGAGCTGCTCAATCGGGATACCGCGGTAGCGCAGGATCCCGGCGTCGCCATCGATGTATGTGATGGAGCTCTTGCACGAGGAGGTGTTGACGAAGCCGTTGTCGAACGTGGTGTAGCCGGTCTTGGACAACAGCGGACCGAGAGCAATGCCGTCAGCTCCTTCGGTGGCGTTGACGATCTGCAGGTCGATCTCGCCGCCCGGGTACTTCAGAGTTGCGGTGTCGTCGGTGTCGGCCACGAGAACCCCTTTGCGCTCTGGCTTGTATGGCTGCCCTGACTAGGTGCGTATAGCTGAAGGTAGTCGTTATGACGACGGCGCGCCTGCCCGGGGTCGAGTCTGCTGGTCTTGCGGCTTTCCCGGCTTGATCGCGCGACCATGGCCGACGGCCGGCGCTTACCGGCAGGCAGATTGCCCGCGTTGCCCCCTTGCCGCGTCGCGGTCGGCGGGCTCGATCTGACAGCCCGCCTCCTCCTCAGACCGCTTCGCGGTCTGCATCGTCGGCGAGCTCAAGGCTGAAGGCGCTCGACGTGGCCGCCGATGACCCGAAGCCGGTTGTGCACCCTGTTCTCCCGGCCCTGCCAAAATTCCACCACCTCAGGCGCGAGGAGGTATCCACCCCAGTTGGGCGGCACCGGGATCTGCTCGATGTCCGCGAACCGAGCAGTTACCACTGCCAGCTGTTCAAGCAGTGCGGCAAGCGACGCGATCGGCCGCGACTGGTGCGACGCCCACGCACCCAGTTGTGAGCCACGCGGCCGCTGGGCCCAGTAATCCTGCGTGACCTGCGGGTCGACCTTGCTCACCGCGCCGCGGATGTGCACCTGGCGTCCCAGCTGGAACCACGGGAAGGTTGCCGACGCATGCGGCGTCGCCGCCAATTCGGCACCTTTGGCCGAGTCATAGTTGGTGAAAAATGTGATTCCGGTCTCGTCCGCGCTCTTGCACAACACCGATCGGCTTACCGGCCTGCCGTCGCCAACCGTGGCCAGCACCATGGCGTTGGGCTCGGCCACCCCGGCGCGTTCGGCGTCGTCAATCCACTTGCGGAACAACGCAAGCCAGCCGTCGGCCAACCAGTCCGCGTCCAGGTCGGGGCTGCCGTCCTTCTCGACGGACCCGTATTCCACGCGCATCCTTCGCAGGTGCTCTTTGCCTGTTTCGGGGTCTGGTCCTGCCATTGCGCCAACGCTACCGGGGGTTGCTACCGGCCGGTAGCGTCGGCCCGACGGTGGGGTGCGAGAATTTTCCTATGACTGTGGTGCCCGAAAACTTTGTCCCCGGCCTAGAGGGTGTGGTCGCCTTCACCACCGAGATTGCCGAACCGGATAAAGACGGCGGCGCGCTGCGCTACCGCGGCGTCGACATCGAGGATCTGGTGAAGCAGCAGGTCACCTTCGGCGACGTGTGGGCGCTGTTGGTCGACGGTAGGTTCGGCCGCGGTCTGCCTCCCGCCGAGCCTTTCCCGCTGCCGATCCACACCGGCGATGTGCGCGTCGATGTGCAGGCGGGCTTGGCGATGCTGGCTCCCATCTGGGGGTACAAGCCCCTGCTCGACACAGACGAAACCACCGCCCGCGAGCAACTGGCCCGGGCGTCGGTGATGGCACTGTCCTACGTCGCGCAGTCCGCGCGCGGCATTTATCAGCCGGCCGTCCCGCAACGAGTTATCGATGAATGCCAAACGGTCACAGCACGATTCATGACCCGCTGGCAGGGCGAGCCGGACCCCAGGCATATCGAGGCCATTGACGCCTACTGGGTATCGGCCGCCGAGCACGGTATGAACGCCTCGACGTTCACCGCGCGAGTGATCGCCTCAACCGGCGCGGACGTGGCGGCAGCGCTGTCGGGCGCGATCGGGGCGATGAGCGGGCCGTTGCACGGCGGGGCACCGGCCCGAGTGCTGCCCATGCTCGAAGAGGTCGAGCGCAGCGGCGACGCCCGCGGCCTGGTGAAGGGCATCCTGGACCGCGGCGAGAAGCTGATGGGATTCGGCCACCGGGTCTATCGCGCGGAGGACCCCCGAGCGCGGGTGCTGCGGGCGGCCGCCGAGCGGCTGGGCGCACCGCGCCACGAGGTCGCGGTCGCGGTGGAGCAGGCCGCGCTGGCCGAGCTGCGCGAGCGCCGTCCGGACCGGGCCATCGAGACCAACGTCGAGTTCTGGGCCGCGGTGATCCTGGACTTCGCCCGGGTGCCGGCCAACATGATGCCGGCAATGTTCACTTGTGGACGCACCGCGGGGTGGTGCGCCCACATTCTCGAGCAGAAGCGACTCGGCAAGCTGGTCCGCCCGTCGGCCATCTATGTGGGACCGGGCCCGCGCAGTCCGGAGTCCGTCGAAGGCTGGGACCGGGTTCTCACCAGCGCCTGAGTCTGGTCGGTTGCTCAACCATTTGCGCGCGAGCGTAACGCCACTGCGAACTTCGGCTCAATTTTTCGCGCTGGCGTTACGCTCACGTGCCCAACCTGTCAGGGCCCGGTGATTAGGTTCTTCCGCGATGAGTTTCTGCAGCGGATGCAGTCATAACTCGCGAGCCAGTCTCCGCCCGGGGCTGGCACGGAGACCGACAGCAAGGAGACGAACATGGAGATCAACATCGAACCTGCCCTGTCCCCGCACCTCGTAGTTGACGACGCCGCCGCGGCGATCGACTTCTACGTCAAGGCTTTTGGTGCCGTCGAGCTGGGGCGTGTACCCGGTCCCGACGGCAGGCTGATCCACGCCGCGCTGCGCATCAACGGCTCCACGGTAATGCTCAACGACGACTTCCCGGAGACGTGCGGCGGCAAGTCGATGACGCCGAAGTCACTGGGCGGAACTCCGGTCACCATCCATCTGACCGTCACCGACGTCGACGCCAAGTTCCAGCGGGCACTCGACGCGGGCGCCACTGTGGTGGCCGAGTTGGAGGATCAGTTCTGGGGTGACCGCTACGGCGTGGTCGCCGACCCGTTCGGCCACCACTGGTCGCTGGGACAGCCGGTGCGCGAGGTCAGCATCGACGAGATTCGAGCGGCGATGTCAGGGCAGGCGGGCGGGTAGCCGCTTCGGCTACCGGTCAAGCAGTCGCGCCAGCAGCCGGCGTCGCAGCGGCGCCGGCGCCGCGGTCGCCGCTGCGGCGAGCATGTCGGTGACGTCGGTGAACTTGTTGCGCGGCCGTCCGTCGTGGGTGCCGCGCGCGACCTCCGCGGCGTCGATGGCACGCCATCCTCTTTTGTCGACCGCGTGAGGCTGCCGGGCGCAGACGAGCTCGGCCAACGCCTCTGGCTTGGTTACCGGGTCGGTCAACTTACCGGCATTGAAATCGCCGACGAGGGCCTGAACGGTCTGAAGAGAACACGACTTGTTGGTACCGATGAACCCCGTCGGGCCGCGCTTGATCCAACCCGCAACGTACGCCCCGGGCAGCGGTCGGCCGGAGTCGGGATCGACGACACGGCCGTCATCATTGGGGACAACGGCCGCGTGCTCGTCGAACGGAAGATCGCGGATCGGCTTGCCGCGGTAACCAATCGACGTCAGCACCAGGCCTGCCTCGAGCCGGCGCACTTCTTCGGTCCCGGTGACCGAGAACTCCACTCCGGTAGCACGCTGCTGACCGACCACACGCTTGGGCGTGAGTCGATAGGCCAGCCGGATTCGTGGGCGTGACGCCGGTACCGACGCGTCGCCAAGTTTGCTCAAGATTTCCAGCTTGTTCTTGGTCAGCGGGTCGGAGACCGTCGCGAGATCGCTTGCCACCAGCTTGTGGTCGTCGGTGTCGAGGACGACCTCGGAAGTGCCCACGAGCCCGATCAGTTCGCGCAACGTGAAGGCCGAGTGGGCGGGACCGCGCCGGGCGGCGATAACCACTTCGCGCACCGCGGAGCTACGAAATGCTCTTAGTGCACGGTCGGAGATGTCGGTGCGGGCAAGGTCGTCGGGGTCTGCTGTGAGCACCCGCGCCACATCGAGGGCGACATTGCCGTTACCGATGATCACCGCGCGTTCATGGCTGAGATCGACTGGCAGATCAGCAAAGTCGGGATGCCCGTTGATCCACGCGACCAACTCGGTGGCGGTTCCCGTGCCCGAAAGGTCCACGCCGTCGATGTCCAGCCGACGGTCGTCGGGCGCACCCACCGCGTACAGCACGGCGTGGTGGTGGGCCAGGAGGTCGGTGTGGCTCAGGTGCTTGCCGATCTCGACGTTGAGGTAGAACCGGAAGCGGCGATCACGGACAACCCGGTCGAAGAGCCGGGTGACTCTCTTGGTGTTCTGGTGATCGGGCGCCACCCCGGCCCGCACGAGCCCGTAAGGCGCGGGAAGCTTCTCGAAGACGTTGACGCGCACGCCATGCTGGGTGAGCAGCTCATCGGCGGCATACATCGCCGCGGGCCCGGACCCGACAATGGCGACGGTCAGCGGCTGATGGCGGCGGGCATGCACCTCGGCGGCCGGGGTCACCGGAGCCAGCTTGGAGGTCGGCGGCAGCTTCACGTCCGCGGGCCGCTCCGGGTAAAAGGAGGCGTTGATCTCGACGAACGGCAGCTGCTTGGGCTCCAGCCGGCTGTCAGGCGCGATCGCGGCAACCGGGCAGGCGCTCACGCAGGCACCGCAGTCCACGCAGGCCACCGGGTCGATGTAGAGCATCTCCGACGTTGCAAAGCCCGGCTCGTCCGGTGTTGGGTGAATGCAATTCACCGGGCACGCGAAAACGCAGGACCCGTCGTTGCAGCACGACTGGGTAATAACGTGCGGCATAAAAGAACCCGTAAAACCCTATGCAGCCGGCGCGGCGGCCAGGTGCTGGCGTTGCGGTTCGCTGCGGTAGCGCGACGGTTTGCCGTTGATCTTGCACAGGCGCCACATGAGCCGCGCGGAGCGGGTTTCCATCAAACCGGTGTCGTCGGCCAGCATCCGGACGTCGGCGAACATGTCGCTCAGCCACTTTCGCGAATCCGGCGACCGGAAGAAAAGCTCCTTCTTGACCTCGCGCGGGATGTCGAACTCCTGCCAGAACGACTTGGGCGGCACCACGATGGCCTGGCACAGGATCCGCATCGTCAGCGGGTAGTACAGCGAGACCCAGAAGCGCTGCCGCTTGGTCAAGTGCGGCAACCGCTTTCGCAGGAATTCGTGCGCGAACGAGATGTGTCGCGCTTCTTCGGCCACATGGATCGCCATCACCCGATCCATGATCGGATGTAGCGACTTGCCTTCACGCAGAACATTTTTCTGAGTGTGGTCGATAGGCTCTTCGCCGGCGAGCACACCGATGAAGAACGCCACCGGCAAGGGGCCGGCGACCAGCGGAACGAGCGGCGAAATCCAGCGCAGCGTGCGTGGCATGCCCGGGACGTCAGCGCCGACGCGGTTGACCATCTCCTGGAACATCATGGTGTGGTTGCACTCTTCGACCGATTCGTGCAGGCAGTAACGATATTCCGGCGATCCGTTGGGCACCCAGAACGTGTAGTTCATCAGACCGCGGATCAGGATCGATTCGAAGTGCAGCCCAACCTTGGCCACGTTGGCCTGGCGCCACATCCCGATCTTGATCTTGCGCTCTTCGGATTGGGCTTGATACCAGGGATGACGCCCCAACGGGTCGGTCAACGGCAGGATCCACCGGGGGTCGTTGTCTGTGACAGCGAATTCCGGTGAATCCCAATCGATGTCGGTATACGGGTTGAAGTTTCGCCGCACAGACCCCTCGGACAGTGTGGCAAGCATGTCAACGTATTCGGCGTCGTCGCGCACCTCCATGTTGCGGCGCCAACGCCGAACCATTCGCGTCCTGGCCATTCCAAGCCTCCCCAACGAGGTTTACATTCGGACGTGCTGTGTCCAGACAGTACCGCAGGTACCGGATATTTTCTAGACCCCTTTGCGACGCTGTGGGCTGACCAGTGGTCACCGACTGGGTGTGTCCTGACTCACATCCCACGGGACTTCACGGGTGGACGGCCAGGCGTTATCCGACAGCCCGGACTGCGCACAATCGGCCCGCGGCGTCAGGGCCTCGGGATCGCTCACTAGGCTGGTTGACATGGCTGACCAGCTTGAGATCCCCGCTGACATCAAACCCCGCGACGGCCGCTTCGGGTGCGGTCCCTCCAAGGTCCGACCCGAACAACTGAAGGCGTTGACCACCACCGCGGCGACGTTGTTCGGCACTTCGCACCGGCAAGCGCCCGTCAAGGATCTCGTGGGCCGGGTTCGGTCGGGAGTAGCCGAACTGTTCTCCGTGCCCGACGGTTACCAGGTCATTCTGGGCAACGGCGGCGCTACGGCGTTCTGGGATGCCGCGGCTTTCGGGCTGATCGACAAGCGCTCGCTGCACCTGGCGTTCGGCGAGTTCAGCTCGAAGTTCGCCTCCGCGGTCAGCAACAACCCGTTCGTCGGCGATCCCATCGTTATCAAGGCGGATGCCGGCAGTGCTCCCGAGCCGCAGGCCGATCCGTCGGTCGATGTGATCGCCTGGGCGCACAACGAGACATCGACCGGGGTCGCGGTGCCGGTCCGCCGCCCGGCCGGCTCCGGCGAAGCCCTGGTCGTCATCGACGCGACGTCTGGCGCCGGCGGGCTGCCGGTCGATATCACCGAGGCAGATGCCTACTACTTCTCGCCGCAGAAGAACTTCGCCAGCGACGGCGGGTTGTGGCTGGCCGTCATGAGCCCGGCCGCGCTGGCCCGCGTCGAGTCCATCGCCGCGTCCGGTCGCTGGGTTCCCGACTTCTTGTCGCTGCCGATCGCGGTCGAGAACAGCCTGAAGAACCAAACGTACAACACGCCGGCGATCGGCACGCTGGCGCTGATGGCCGAACAGCTCGATTGGCTGCTGGGCAACGGCGGGCTGGACTGGGCGGTCAAGCGCACGGCGGACTCGTCGCAGCGGTTGTACTCCTGGGCGGAAGAGCGGCCCTACACCACGCCGTTCGTCGCCGACCCCAAGTTGCGGTCGCAGGTGGTGGGCACCATCGACCTCGTCGACGACGTAGACGCCGCGGCCGTCGCGAAGACCCTACGGGCCAACGGCATCGTCGACACCGAGCCCTACCGCAAACTCGGGCGAAACCAGCTAAGGGTCGCGATGTTCCCCGCCGTCGACCCCGACGATGTCAGCGCCCTCACCCAATGCATCGACTGGGTAGTCGAGCGGCTTTAACCTCGCGGTCATCAGCCTGCAACCCGCCAGCGTGTCAGAGCGGGTTATGGGCGTTAGCTGCACTAGAGTGCGCACCTGACGGGTCCGTTGCCGGCCTGCACGGATCCTGCGAGGAGAAGCCATGCGGGAACTCAAACTGGTTCGGCTCGACGACGACGGCAAACACATCATCTGCGAGAGTGGGGACCCCGCGGAACAGTTCAAGCTACCGGCCGACGAGAACCTGGCCGCCGCCCTACGCGGCGAAGTGACGCCCCCAGAGCAACCGCAGCTCGACATGCAACTCAGCAACATGCTGAGCCCCAAGGAAATTCAGGCCCGGATCCGGGCTGGCGCGTCCGTCGAGCAGGTGGCCGCGGCGTCGGGCACCGACGTCGTGCGGGTCCGCCGGTTTGCCCACCCGGTGTTGCTGGAGCGTTTCCGCGCCGCGGAGCTGGCAACGGCCGCGCATCCGATGCTCGCCGACGGCCCCGCGGTGCTGACCCTGCTGGAAACCGTGACCGCGGCATTCGTGGCCCGCGGCCTCAACCCCGACAAACTCAGCTGGGACGCCTGGCGCAACGAAGACAGCCGCTGGACGGTGCAGCTTGCCTGGAAGATCGGCCGATCCGACAACATCGCACATTTTTGCTTCATTCTCGGCGCCCATGGCGGAACGGTCACCGCGGTCGACGACGCGGCCGGCGAGCTGATCGACCCGGACTTCGAGCGTCCGCTGCGGCCGCTCGCGCGGGTGGCCCACCTCGACTTCGAGGAGACGGCGAAGCCGGAGGCCACCGCTTCCCCCGAACAGCCGGTGCACACCCGGCGCGGCAAGCCGGTCATTCCGGCTTGGGAGGATGTGCTGCTCGGGGTGCGCTCAGGCGGACACCGCTAGGCGCTCCCCGACGCCACCAGCGCGAGCAACGCCAGCCACGCGCCCGCCACACCTACGGCCGCACCCAGCACAAACCAGCGCAGCACCCGGGTGCGCCGCCATCCCCACAGCGTCGGCGCCAGCCCTCCGGCCGCCACGATGTTGAGGCCGACCGCCAACAGCGGATGCACCCGGATCAGCCCGAGGCTCAGCACCACAACGCTGATCCCGGTTACCGCAGCGACGAACCCGGCGACCGTCAAACCCGTTGCCCAGGGCGCAGAATGGTCGCGCGCGTCGCTCACCGACCGAGCCTAGCCTGGTTGCCCGGCTATCCCCCGCAAGCGGAAGCACCCCCGCCGCGCGCCCGTTCATAGAAGGCCAAAGCCGCCGCGGTCGCGACGTTGAGCGAGTCGGTACCCCGCGACATCGGGATGCGCACGCGCACATCGCTCAGCCGCAGGGTGCCCGCCGTCAGCCCCGGGCCCTCGGCGCCCACTATCACCGCGATAGGTTCGTCACGCGCCGCGGCCATCGCCTCCGCCAACGTGCGCGCTTCGCTGAGCGGAGTCATCGCCAGCAGCCGAAATCCGTTCTCTTTCAACAGCACAAGGTCGGTGGGCCAGCTGGTAGCCCGTGCATAAGGCACCAGCAACGCGTGGCCCATGGACACTCGGACGGCGCGACGGTACAGCGGATCCGCGCAGCCGCTGCCGAATACCACCGCGTCCACGCCCAGCCCCGCGGCGTTGCGAAAGATCGAGCCGAGGTTCTCGTGGTCGTTGACGCCCTCGAGCACCGCGACGGTACGGGTGCCGTCGACTACCTGTGCAACGCTGGGTTCCGGCACCCTCTTGGCGGCCGCCAGCACGCCGCGGTTGAGGTGGAAGCCGACCACCCGCGCCATCACATCGGCGGATGCTCGGTAGAACGGCGCTCCGGTACCAGCCAGGTCCTCCTTGAGCTCGGCCAGCCTGCGGTCGGTACCCAGCAGGGCGTGCGGGGTGAAGCGGGACGCGAGCATGCGCTGTACGACCAGCACGCCTTCGGCGATCACCAGACCTTTGCCGCTGGGCAGATCGGGACGACGATCGACGCTGTTCAGGTCGCGGAAATCGTCGAGCCTCGGATCGTCGGGGTCGTTGACGTCCTGAACATCCACGCCGTCAATACAACGTGCGCTCACGGGCTTTCGTCGACCAGGGCCAACATCAGATCGGCCGCGTTGCGCAGGGTTTCACGTTTGTCGCTGTCCAGTGTCGCCAGCCGCTCCGCCAGCCACTCCTGGCGAGCGCGACGCGCGACCTTGACCAACTCGGCGCCGGACTCGGACACCGAGACCAGCACCTGTCGGCCGTCGACGGGGTGCGGGGCGCGGTCTACGAGACCCATGTCGGCCAGCGAGGCGATCACCCGGGTCATCGACGGCGGACGGACGCGCTCGCGAATGGCCAGCGCGCCGGGAGTCATGGCACCCTCGTTGGCCAGGGTTGCCAGCGCCGACAGCTGGGATAGCGTTACCGGAGAAGACGGGTTGCGAAACCTCAGTTGGCGGGCCAGCCGCATGACGGCCAGCGACAAGTCGCTGGCCAGCCGCCCATCGCTGTCAGGCATGGCGCGAGGTTACACGGAACCCAAGAAACTCGGGAGACTAAATGGCAAACGACGGACTTTGGTCCGTTCGCTCTGCTGCGGCAAATTTCGGCGGCACACTTTCGTTGTCGGAGCGCCCGCCGAGGCCTGCTTGATTGCCCGGCTTCCCCGCCTCAGACCATGCAGCCGCCCGCGTCGTTGCGGGGCTATGTTAATCACGATGTCTGTCGAACCCGGCCAGAACCGCGAGGCGCCGCCACTTCCACCCGCGCTGCTCCAGGTGTGGCCCGTCATCGCGGTCGGCTTCTTGGGCTGGATGGTCGCCGCGGCCCTTGCGTTCCTCGTACCCACCCTGCAGGGTTGGCGCTCGGTGACACTGGGCGGACTGGGAACCGGGTTGCTCGGAACCGGAATCTTCGTGTGGCAGCTCGCCGCCGCCCGCCGCGGCGCCCGCGGTGCACAAGCCGGACTCGAAACCTATCTCGACCACAAATAGATTCGGACAATTCCGGACCCAGGAGGAGCCATGGTAGCGCCGCTGCTGCAAGCGCAAGTCGATATCAACGCGCCGGCTTCGACAGTCTGGGCGTTGATATCCGATTTTCGGCGAATGCCGGAGTGGAGCCCACAGTGTCGCTGGATGAAGCCGTTCGGCCCGCTCCGGCAAGGCACGCGCACCCTTAATTTCAATCGGCGCAACCGGATGTTTTGGCCCACCACGTGCACGGTCGTAGAGGTAATTCCCGAAAAGAGACTTGCGTTCCGAGTGAACGCCAATCGCAGCATCTGGAGCTACGAGCTCGAGCCCAACGGCGAGGGCACGCGGGTAATCGAGAGCCGTCACGCCGAAAACGGCGTCAGCGCATTTTCGAACCTGACGGTGAACGCGCTCTTCGGCGGAACCGCGAACTTCGAGCGCGAGTTGGTTGACGGCATGAACGCCTCGCTGTCAAACATCAAAGCCGCCGCCGAGAAGCGTTAGTCCTCCGACGGCTTCGGCTCAGATTCGGGCGGTTCCGCCTCAGACTGCGGCGACTCGGGTTGGGCCTCGGGCTCCGATGCGGGCGGCCGCTCCATGATGTCGAGTACGCCGTCGTCGTACGGCTCATACATCGGCGAGCCGCTGCCCGCCGGAGCCGGGGTGTCGGAATGGGCACCGCAGCCGTACCGCTTGTCCACGATATGTCCGTCGGCGGAAAGCTCGTTGCCGCACACGCCGAACATCGAACCCAGCGATCCCGCCAGCGGCAGGAAGAACCCACAATCGCGGCACACGCGTTTGGTGGAGCGGGCCATCGCCGAGTCGGGACCGTAGTCTCCGGTGTGCCATCGTTCGGCGGCATCCAGGCGGCCCCAGGCGCTCATCACCCAGCGCCGGCCGAACCCGAATTCGGCGGCGGTCTCGTCGACCTGCGGGTCACCGCTGGCGGTGTAGCTGGCAACCAGGCGTGGGTCGTCCGCCGCCGGCGCCAGCAGGTCTCCGGGATTCAGATCCCCTGGCCGGACCCGCTGCTCCCAGGGCACCCATTCGGGCGCCAGCAGCGCCGTCGGCCCGGGGATGAGCACCACTTCACTGATTGTGGCGTGGTCGGAACCGGGATAAGCCGCGACGACGGCCGCCCACTGCCACCCTTGGTAACCGGGCAGATGCGCCAGGAATCGGTGAGTGGCGGCGTTTGGATCTTCGTAGCTGACACCGAGGTAATCCCCCACGGCATCCGGGCCGCAGAACTCCTCGACGGCGGCCCTGGCCTGGTCGGCCGCAGCCATGAGCACCGCCGCCAAATCGTCCGGCCACTCGGCCACGGTCGTCGCGGCGGGTTCCTCGATGGGTCCGGTCACGGTGTCCCCTCTCTGCATTGCGCCTCCAATACTAGGTTGGCGAGCCACACCCGGTTACCTGCGGACGCACGGAGTCGGCATAGGGGAGAATTGGTTCGTGTCTGGACGGCGGCGTAATGATCCGGGCCGCGTGGCCTCCAACCCGGGCCGCCGGACCCGCCCGGACCTCAAGGGATCGGCCAACCAGCATCCGGGCGTGGCCAACTACCCGGCCGACGACTCCGACGATCGCCGCGCGCGCCGTCCGCCGCCGATGCCGAGCGCCAACCGTTATCTGCCTCCTCTGGGCCAGCAGCCAGAATCGGACCGCAGTGACAGCTCGCCGCGTGATCCCGAACCCGGCGAACGCATCACCGTCACCCGCGCCGCGGCGCAGCGCAGCCGCGAAATGGGTTCCCGAATGTACTGGATGGTCCAGCGCGCCGCCACCGCCGACGGCGCCGACAAGTCCGGTCTGACCGCGCTGACGTGGCCGGTGGTAGCCAACTTCGCGGTGGATGCCGCGATGGCCGTCGCGCTGGCGAACACGCTGTTTTTCGCCGCGGCGACCGGAGAGAGCAAGGGCCGAGTCGCGCTGTACCTGTTGATCACCATCGCGCCGTTCGCGGTTATCGCGCCACTCATCGGACCGGCGCTGGACCGGCTTCAGCACGGCCGCCGCGTCGCACTCGCTGCGTCGTTCGCGCTTCGCACCGCGCTGGCATTGGTGCTGATCATGAACTACGACGGTGCCACCGGTAGCTACCCGTCGATGGTGCTCTATCCATGCGCGCTGGCGACGATGGTTTTTTCGAAGTCGTTCAGTGTGCTGCGCAGTGCGGTGACACCGAGGGTGATGCCGCCGACCATCGACCTGGTTCGCGTCAACTCCCGCCTGACCGTGTTCGGTCTGCTCGGCGGCACCATCGCCGGCGGTGCCGTCGCTGCCGGCGTGGAATTCGCCTGCACCCACTTGTTCAAGCTGCCCGGCGCGTTGTTCGTCGTCATCGCCGTCACGATTGTCGGCGCCTCGCTGTCGATGCGGATTCCGCGCTGGGTCGAGGTGACCGAGGGTGAGGTCCCGGCCACCTTGAGTTATCACCGGGACAGCGGCCCGCTGCGGCGAAGCTGGCCCGAAGAAGTCAAGAAGGTAAGCGGAACACTCCGACAACCTTTGGGCCGCAACATCATTACCTCGCTGTGGGGCAATTGCACCATCAAGGTGATGGTCGGCTTCCTGTTCTTGTATCCGGCGTTCGTCGCCAAGGCGCATCAAGCCAACGGCTGGGTTCAACTGGGCATGCTGGGCATGATCGGCGCCGCGGCCGCTGTGGGCAATTTCGCCGGCAACTTCACCAGCGCACGCCTGCGGCTGGGCAGGCCGGCCGTGCTGGTGGTGCGCTGCACGGTGGCGGTGTGCGCGGCCGCCTTGGCGGCCGCGGTGGCGGGCAACCTGATGGTGGCCGTGATCGCCACCTTGGTCACCTCGGGGTCCAGCGCTATCGCGAAGGCCTCGCTGGACGCCTCGCTGCAAAACGATCTCCCCGAGGAATCGCGGGCATCGGGTTTCGGGCGCTCCGAGTCGACGCTGCAGCTGGCCTGGGTGTTGGGTGGGGCACTGGGCGTCTTGTTGTACACCGAGTTGTGGGTCGGCTTCACCGTCGTCACCGCCGTGCTCATCCTTGGGCTGGCGCAGACCCTTGTCAGCTTCCGCGGCAACTCGTTGATTCCCGGCCTCGGCGGTAATCGGCCGGTGATGGTCGAGCAGGAGGGGCTGCGCCACGGCGCCGGCAGGCCGGCGGCGGTGCCGGAGTGAAACCCAGGAAAAGGCGGGGTGCGGCCGTGCTGTTCATGGCCTCGGTGACGTTGCTCGCCGTGGCGGCTGGAGTCGGAACGTGGCTGCTCGTGCGCCCGACCGGCCCACAGCGACCCGAGATCAGCGCGTATTCACACGGACACCTGACCCGGGTGGGGCCGTACCTGTACTGCAATGTGCTCAACCTCAACGACTGCCAGACACCGCAGACTCAGGGCGAGCTACCGTTCGACGAGCACTATCCGGTGCAACTTTCGGTCCCCGAAGCGATTTCCCGGGCCCCTTGGCGGCTATTGCAGGTATATGACGATCCCGCCAACGCCACCACCACGATGTTTCGTCCGGGCACCCGGCTGGCGGTCACCATTCCGTCGGTCGATCCTCAGCGCGGGCGGCTGACCGGGATTGTGGTGCAGTTGCTCACGTTGGTGATCGACGAGGGCCAAACGAACGACATCACTACGGTCCGCGCCGTCCCGCACGCGGAATGGTCGGTGCGGCTGACGTCCTGACTTCTCCAGGGCCGAACGTCGACTTGTTGTGCGGATTTAGGTCGTTTTAGGCGCAACAGGTCGACGTTGGGCGGAGGGTGTCGGTGGGGCCAGGCATCGTGCTCGCATGCAAATCCTGGACTGGCCTTTCAGAGGAACCGAAGCGCTCGCAGCCGGAATCGTCACACCGCATCGATTGCGGACCGATTTCGAGATGGTCCATCGCAACGTGTACATCCCTCGCGCGCAGAAGCTGACGCCCGTGACCCGGGCGGTCGCTGCCTGGCTGTGGTCGGGGCGTTCCGCGACGGTTGCGGGCCTGTCCGCGGCAGCGCTACACCGCACGGCGTGGATCGACGATTGGTTGCCGGCCGAGCTGAACCGGGGTAGCCGTGATAAGGCACGCGGGATCATCCTGCACAGCGACACCCTCGACGAGGATGAAACGTGTATGTGCGACGGGATTCGGCTGACCACACCGGCACGCACGGCGTTCGACCTGGGAAGACGAAAAGGACTGACCGCAGCGGTGATTCGGCTCGACGCGCTGGTGCGGGCGAGCGAGGTGAAGGTGGCCGACGTGGAACTGGTGGCCGAGCGCCATCGGGGGGCGCGCGGGTTGGTGCAATTGCGACAGGCTTTGCCCCTAATCGACGCCGGCGCCGAATCACCTTATGAGACGAAAACCCGTTTGGTTCTCATCACCAGCGGGCTGCCGCGCCCCCAGACCCAGATCGAGGTGGTCAACGACTGGGGCGCGGTCATCGCGCGGATTGATATGGGCTGGGAGGAGTGGAAGGTCGGCGTCGAATTCGACGGCGCGCAACACCGGACCGATCCCGCGCAGCGGACCCGGGACATCGATCGATTGGCCGAACTCGAGGCCCGCGGCTGGGCGATCATCCGGGTCAGCGCCGACCTGCTGCGATATCGACCCCACGTCGTCGTGGCACGCGTCCGTAGTGCCCTGCTCGCCGCCGGCTGCCCACTCTAACCCGAAGTTCCCCCTGCTGTGTTGACGGGTTGGGGTGTTGACGTGGGGTTTTGTGATCTGGTGGGTGTGGGCTACTGACTACGCCAGACCGTGGCGGTGGGATACGTCGAGGAGTTCGAAGGCCCGC
>NZ_JBKQOI010000284.1:0-8971 GCF_052145595.1 Mycobacterium sp.
CGATACGACGCCTGCAACTCGGCGTTGCGCAGCTTGGAGGACAGGTCCTCGTCGGCGTGCGACGCACGGCTTAACGCCGCCGCGCTCATGGCGCCCATCGTCGCGCCGGGGTAGGCGAAGGTCGCGACCTGGTGGTCAAAACCCAGCAGCGACATGACCATGGAGCCGAATCCGTACGCCTTGCGCAGCGTGAGGTGCAGCTTCAACGTGGTCGCCGCGGTCTGGGCGGCGAACATGCGACCACCGGCACGCAGCACGCCGCTGCGCTCGGACCGGCTGCCGGGCAGCATGCCGGGGTTGTCGGCGAGGAAGACGATTGGCAGGTGAAACGAGTCGGCCACCATGATGAAGTGCGCCGCCTTATCCGCGGCGTCGGCGTCGATGGAGCCGGCGATTACCTGGGGCTGGTTGGCCACCACCGCGACCGGATGGCCGCCGAGATGGGCCAGCACGCAGATGATCGCCTTGCCGAACTGCGGCTGAACCTCAAACCAGTCCGGCCGGTCGAAGATCGCGTCGAGCACGGCGCGCATGTCATAGACGCGACGGTTGTCGCGGGAGACGATGCCGAGTAGCTCCGGTGTCTGCCGCGGCTCGCTGGTCTTGTCGGCGGGCAGCGGCGACGGGTACGACCATGCGCTCGGCGGGAAGTATGACAGGTAGCGGCGGATGTCGTCGAGCACCGCTTCGTCGTCCTCGGCAACGTTGTGAATGACCCCGCTGGGCAAGGCGACGTTCGGCCCGCCGAGGTCCTCTTTCGAGATGTCTTCTCCGGTAGACTCTTTGACCACCGGAGGCCCGGCGGTGAAGATCGCGCCCTGGGCGCTCATGATACGGAAGTCGCACACCGGGGCGACCAGTGCGCCGTGTCCGGCCGAGGGGCCGAGCACGGCGGCGACGGTCGGGACACGGCCCGAGCACTGCGCCTGGGCGAGCAGATCGGTCGGGGTGCGCCCGTAATGCCCACCCGTGGGACGAAAACCGGCGCCTTCGAGCAGCATCACCAGCGGAATCTTGTCGCGCAGAGCCAATTCGGCGATGCGGTATCGCTTCGAGTTGCCTCCGGGCCCGATGCTGCCGGCCATCGTGGTGAAGTCCTCGGCGCCGAGCATCACGGGCGTGCCGTTGATCGAGCCGGAGCCCACGACGATCCCATCGGCGGCGATCTCGCCACCGACAAGGGTGCCGAGTTCGCGGAATGTCCCGGGGTCAAGGAGCCGGTCGATCCGCGCGCGGGCGTCGAGCTTGCCCTTGTTGTGGTGCTTCTCGAGCCGCTGGGGGCCGCCCATGGCCCATGCGTGCTGACGGCGACGGTCGAGGTCCTCGAGCGTCTCCTGCCAATCCGGGGGTTTTGTCATGCTGCTGTCCTACCTCGTGCGGATTCGTCGCGCGCCTAGAGCAGGGTCACATACTGGATTGCTTACTGTAAAGTTACCCGCATGGGTAGCGCCCCCCGCCTCAAGCTCGACGGGGGCATCCCCAATCGGCTCGCACGGGTGACCGAGGCGGCGGGCGCTCTGGAGCGGGACGGCTATGACGGGGGCTGGACCGCCGAGACCAGTCATGATCCGTTTCTGCCGCTGCTGCTTGCCGCCGAGCACACCTTGCGACTCGAGCTGGGCACCAACATCGCGGTGGCGTTCGCGCGCAACCCGATGATCGTCGCCAACATCGGCTGGGACCTGCAGGAGTATTCGCAGGGTCGGTTCATCCTTGGGCTGGGCACCCAGATTCAGCCCCACATCGAGAAACGATTCAGCATGCCGTGGAGCCACCCGGCGCGCCGGATGGGTGAATTCGTCTCCGCGTTGCACGCAATCTGGTCCGCCTGGAAGGACGGCACCAAACTGCGTTTCGAGGGCGATTTCTACACGCACAAGATCATGACTCCAATGTTTACGCCCGAGCCGCACCCTTACTCCGCGCCGAAGATTTTCCTCGCCGCCGTCGGCGAAGCGATGACCGAGTTGTGCGGCGAGGTCGCCGATGGCCACCTCGGTCATCCGATGGTCTCCAAGCGCTACCTCGATGAGGTGACTTTGCCGGCACTGGTGCGCGGCATGCAGCGCACCGGCCGCGAACGCGGGGACTTCCAGGTATCGGCCGAAGTGATGGTCGCCACCGGCGCGACCGACGAGGAGCTGGCCACCGCTATGGCTGCCACGCGCAAGCAGATCGCGTTCTACGGATCAACGCCGGCTTACCGCAGGGTGCTCGAACTGCATGGCTGGGGCGACCTGCACACCGAATTGAATCGCCTCTCCAAGCAAGGTGAGTGGGACACCATGGGCTCGCTCATCGACGACGAGATGCTGTGCGCCTTCGCGGTAGTCGGGCCAGTCGACACCATTGCCGCCGCCCTGCGCAGTCGTTGTGAGGACGTCGTCGATCGCGTGCTGCCGATCTTCTATTCCGCATCGCAGGACTGTATTACCGCCGCACTGAAGGAGTTTCGCCAATGAGCGCACCGACGGTCGACGAAGCCGCCAGGGTATTGGCAGATCCGTTGGCATACACCGACGAGCCGCGGCTGCATGCGGCGCTGACTCACTTGCGCGCCAACGCTCCGGTGTCGTGGGTCGAGGTGCCTGACTACAAGCCGTTCTGGGCGATCACCAAGTACGCCGACGTCATGGACATCGAACGCGAGAACATGCTGTTCAGCAACTGGCCGCGCCCGGTGCTGGCGACTGTCGAGGGCGACGAGATGCAGGCCGCCGCGGGGGTTCGCACGCTGATCCACATGGACGACCCGCAGCACCGGGTGGTGCGTGCGATCGGCGCGGATTGGTTCCGGCCCAAGGCGATGCGGGCGCTGAAGGTGCGCGTCGACGAACTGGCCAAGATCTACGTCGACAAGATGATGGCTGCCGGTCCCGAGTGCGACTTCGTTCAGCAGGTTGCGGTCAATTACCCGCTCTACGTGATCATGTCGCTGCTGGGCCTGCCGGAGGCCGACTTCCCGCGCATGCTCAAGCTCACCCAGGAGTTATTCGGCAGCGCCGACAGCGAGTTCAGGCGCGGCACTACGGACGAGGACCAGTTGCCGGCGCTGCTGGACATGTTCCAGTACTTCAACGGGGTGACCGCGTCGCGCCGCGAGCATCCGACCGAGGATCTCGCGTCGGCGATCGCCAATGCCCGCGTCGACGGCGAACCGCTGTCGGACCTCGACACCGTGTCCTACTACCTCATCGTGGCCACGGCCGGCCACGACACCACCAGCTCCACCATCTCAGGCGGCATGCACGCACTCATCGAGAATCCAGACCAATTGGCCCGCCTGCGCGACGATCTCGGCCTCATGCCGCGGGCCACCGAGGAGATGATCCGCTGGGTCACCCCGGTCAAACATTTCATGCGCACCGCCGCCGAGAGCACCACGGTACGCGGAACAGCCATCGCCGCAGGGGAATCCGTGCTGCTGTCGTATGCGTCGGCCAACCGCGACGAAGAGGTCTTCGACGACCCGTTCCGCTTCGACGTCGGGCGCGACCCCAACAAACACGTGGCCTTCGGCTATGGCGTGCACTTCTGCATGGGTGCGGTCCTGGCCCGCATGGAGGTCAACAGCTTCTTCTCCGAGCTGCTCCCCAGACTCAAATCCATCGAGCTGATCGGCGATCCGGAACTGACCGCCACCACCTTTGTCGGCGGCCTCAAACACCTGCCGGTACGCTACTCGCTGGCCTGAGCTCGACTGGGCGCGCGGGTCGACGCCCAGCGGTACTCCACAGTCCCCATTGGGTGGCAAATAGGTCAGTGACATTCGATGGCGCTCGATACACTCCCCGTGGAGGACTAGGCAATGACGCGTAGGACGATCGTCATCACGGGTGCCAGTGACGGCATCGGTGCCGCGGCGGCTCGTCGGTTACGCCGGAGCGGCGAAAACGTCGTAGTGGTGGGGAGGTCCGAAACCAAGACCGCAGCCGTGGCCGCCGAATTGGAAGCCGACCATTTCGTGGCCGACTTCACCGACCTGTCTCAGGTGCGGGCGTTGGCAGACAAAATTCGTTCCGAGTACCCGCGCATCGACGTTTTGGCCAACAACGCCGGCGGCATGTTCACGAACATCCACAAGACGGCCGACGGTCACGAGGTGACTTTTCAGGTCAACTACATGGCGCCGTTTTTGCTCACCACGCAGTTGCTGGAGGTGCTCGTTGGTTCCCGTGCCACGATCGTCAACACGACCAGCTCTTCCCAGACTCTGCTTCGCAGAGTCACCATCACCGATTTTGAAACGACGGACCGGCGCCGGCCCAGCGTTGCCTATGCTCTCGCCAAGCTGGCAAACATCTTGTTCACGAGGGAATTACATCGGCGCTACCGTGCCGACGGCCTCTCGGTTGCGGTGGTCCACCCCGGCTATGTCGACACAAATATTGGCGACGCGTCGGGATCGCGGCTTCTTAAAGTCATGCGGCGCACGCCGGTAAGGCGACTCACCGCGACGGCAGACGAGGGGGCCGACCAGCTGGTTTGGTTGGCGTCGAGTACGCCGGGTGTCGATTGGACGTCCGGCGGGTACTACTCGAAGGGCAAAATCGCGAAAGCCAACCGCGCGGCCTACGATCCCGTCCTCGCGCGCGAATTGTGGGATCGCACCATGGCCAAGATCGGCTAACAGCGCGGGCCCACACTTCATAGCGAGGTGTCGATTGGCATCACCGGTAGGGACCAAAGTCACCAGGATGCGCCACGCCGGTTGATGAACTCGAAAGTAACTCTGTCCCGCAGCATGATTCGTACATGTACCACACCAGTCGCCCGAATTCTCCAACGCATCCGATGGTCACACTGGCGATCGACGAGCATCGCGGCAGGACATACGCGAAGGTTGAGTTGCAATGGGGAAGTGCGCATTTGGCCGGAGTTGGCGTCGCCTATCGTCATCCGGCCGATAATTTGGTTCACGAAACCGGCCAGGAGCTGGCGACAGCGCGGGCCTTAGCGGACCTGGCGGACCAAATTACCGCGCTATCACACCTCAGGAACTGAGCCCCAGCCGCCGGGGCCGGTGACCGACGAGCGTTCGGGAAGGCTTCCTCGGGGAGCCGGTCGTGTGAGCCCCTACGGGACAGGCGTGGTGTTGTCTCGCGCGACATCAAACGGGGCACCGCATTGTCGGCGGGAACATCGACAACCGCCCTGGCCTTGGCTAACGATCCAGAGGGACGTCGTAACTGTCCGCCGAGTCGTGGGAGTGATTTGGATGAGACGGATCGTCGTGGGGATGACCGGAGCCACGGGCGCGGTGCTCGGTATCGAACTGCTCCGCCGACTGCAGCAGTGTCCCGACGCAGAGACGCACCTGGTGCTGTCGCGGTGGGCGCGGGCGACCGTCCACCTGGAGACGGAATGGTCGGCGCGTGATGTCGAGGGCTTAGCCGACGTCGTCTATTCGTGGGACGAGCAGGCAGCGGCGATCTCGTCGGGTTCTTTCCGGGTGGCGGGAATGGCGATCGCCCCGTGCAGCATGAAGACTCTTGCCGCGATCCGGATGGGCTACGCCGACGGATTGATTGCCCGCGCGGCAGATGTGACGTCGAAGGAACACCGGCGACTCGTGTTGGTGCCCCGCGAAACTCCGCTCAGTGAGATTCATCTGGACAACATGCTGACTTTGGCCCGCATGGGCGCCCGCGTCGTCCCGCCGATGCCGGCGTTCTACAACCACCCGGCTTCCGTCGGCGACATCGTCGATCACACCGTGACCCGGATTCTGGACCAGTTCGATATCGAATCACCCACCGCCAAACGGTGGAACGGTGTGCCGGGCGCCAAGACCTCGAGTCTCAAGGTGGTGAATCACTGATGCCCAGGATCACCGATCTCCGGGAGTATCTGCGAGTGCTGGAATCGCTTGGCGATGTCGAGCACATCGATCGTCCCGTCAGCGCCGTGCTGGAGGCGGCCGCGATCACCCGGCGGTCAACCGAGCAGGGGTGGCCGGCGCCGTTGTTCGACACCGTCGAGGGAGTGGAGCCCGGGTTCCGCCTGCTTGGTGCGCCGGGTGCGTTGTCCAGTGATCGCCGCTATCCCTTGGCACGCGTTGCGCTTTCGTTCGGTCTGTCGCACGACGTGACAGCGCAAGAATTGGTCGAGCACCTGGCGGCGGCGCACGGAAAGACGCCGATCCCGCCAAAGCTGATCTCGGCGGATTCGGCGCCGTGCAAGCAGAACATTCTGCTGGGGGCCGACGCGACCCTGGACCGGTTTCCGATTCCGTTGGTGCACCCCGATGACGGCGGCCGCTACCCCAACACCTGGGGTGTCATCGTCGCGAAGACGCCGGACGCTCGGTGGACCAACTGGTCGATCTCGCGGATCATGCTGCTGGACAACCGCCACATGACCGGCCTGTTCTTGCCTCAGCAACACATCGGGATGATCTGGGCGGAATGGGAAAAGATCGGTAAGCCGATGCCGTTCGCCGTCGTGCAGGGCGGTGATCCCGGCGTGCCGATGATCGGCGGGATGCCCATCCCGGCCGAAATGGACGAGGGAACGTTCCTGGGCACCCTCTACGGCGAACCCCTCGAAGTCGTCAAGTGCGAGACGGTCGATCTTGACGTGCCCGCGGGCGCCGAAGTCGTCATCGAAGGCCATGTTTCGATCACCCGGGACGCCACCGAGGGCCCCTACGCCGAGTTCCATGGCTACGCGCTCCCGGAGACCTCCCCGGAGCCGGTCTACACGATCGAGGCGATCACCTATCGCGACAACCCGATCTGGCCGATAAGTGCCACCGGCCGGCCGCCCGATGATTCGCAGATTGCCCCGGCGGTCGGGGTATCGGCTGAGGTGCTGGCGCTGCTGCGCAACGCCGGCCTGCCCATCACCACGGCCTGGCTGCTGGTGGACACGGCCTGCCACTGGATGATCATCACCGTCCCGCGGCATTGGCGCGATGTGCTCCCGGAAACCAGCACCACCGAATTCGTGCACCGGATCGGCGAGCTGATGAGTACCAGCCGGGTCGGTCAGATGTGTCCGGTCACCTATGTTGCTCGACGACGATATCGACCCATCGAACATCTCGGGTGTGTTGTGGGCGCTTGGCACTCGCACGCATCCGAACCTCCGGCAAGAGCAGTGGGAGGTGCCGATCCTGCCGTGGTATCAGTGCTACACCGAAGAGGAACGGCACAGCGGGCGTGGACCGATCGTCGTGCACGACGGGCTGTTTCCCTCGGTAGGGGCGCGCCCAGCTACGTTCGACAGTCTCTACCCGGCCGAGATCCGCGAACGTGTGCTAGCCGCCGAGTCACACTAAATCGGGCGCGCGGGACGAAGCTACCTATGTGCCGCTAGGGCGTCAGCACGACCGAGCCGACGGTCTTGCGGCCCTGGAGATCGCGGTGAGCTTGAGCGGCGTCCTCGAGCGGGTACCGGGCGCTCACGGTCACCGTGATGGCGCCGGCGGCGATCGCCTCGAACAATTCGTTCGTGCGCCAGGCGAACTCGTCGCGTGTGCGCATGAAATGCGGCCGCGACGGGCGGGTCAGATACACCGAGCCGGCGGCGTTGAGCCGCTGCGGGTCAACCGGGGGCACCGGTCCGCTGGCCGCGCCGAACAGTACCAGCGTGCCCCGGACCGCCGGGCTGGCAAGGCTGGCGTCGAATGTGGACTTACCCACGCCGTCGTAGACACCCGGGACACCCGTGCCGTTGGTAAGCTGTCGAACCCTGGCCCCGAACTAATGCGCGTCGTCGGGATAATTGAGTACCTCCACCGCGCCCGCCCGGCGCGACAGCTGCGCCTTGTGCGCAGTGGAGGCCGTCGTGATGACCCGCGCCCCAAGGCTGGTCGCCCACTGCGTCAGTATCAGGCCCACCCCGCCGGCCCCGGCGTGCAGCAGCACCGTGTCTTCGGGCTGCACAGGGTACACCGACTTGATCAGCAAGTGCGCGGTCATGCCCTTGAGGATGGCTGCCGCGGCGACGTCCGAGGTCACCGCATTCGGCATCGACGCCACGACATCGGCTGGCGCGATACAGTATTCGGCGTAGGCGCCAACGGCGTCGGCGGTCGCGACCCGGTCACCCACACGCAGCGCGGTCACATCATTGCCTATCGCGGCGACGGTTCCGGCCACTTCGGCGCCGAGGACGAACGGCAGTTCATGCGGATACAGCCCCGACCGGAAATAGGTGTCGACTAAATTCACGCCGATCGCCTCGGCTTTGATTAACACCTCACCGGGCCCAGGGGAGGGCAGCGGCTTCTCCACGCGGGAAAGTACGTCCGGTCCGCCGGTTTGCTCGACTTCAATCGCGTACATGTTCGAGCATTCCAACACGATATGCGTTTGGTGTCGATGGGCTCTCTGACAACGCCCGACGGCTTGGCGCTGTGGCCATGTACAACGGGGGTGCCGTGCCGGTTCGGCGGTGATACAGCTCGGACACCAGGAGAATCCTGATAGCACTGCCAGGCATTGTGATGGTCCACAGTGACCGGTGGGCACAGTTGTCGCGTAAAACATCGATAACATCACCACTTCTGAAGAGGCTGATACCTGAGCGCGGTGGCGCGCGTCGTGAAGGCTCGACAACCACGGAAGGACCGGCGGGACGATGACAGACAAGAAAACCATTCACGAGGTGACCTACGACCTGTTGCGTGAGCTGGGGCTGACGACGGTATTCGGCAACCCGGGCTCTACGGAGGAGACGTTCTTGAAGAACTTCCCCGACGACTTCACCTATGTCCTGGGATTGCAGGAGGCGTCGGTGGTGGCCATGGCCGACGGATTCGCCCAGTCCACCGGCAAGCCCGCCTTGGTCAATGTGCACACCGCCGCGGGGATGGGAAACGCGATGGGCAACCTGGTCGCGGCGGCTAAGGGCAACACCCCGCTGATCGTCACGGCCGGTCAGCAGACCCGCGAAATGGTGTTGTGCGAGCCATATCTGACCAACAAGGACGAAACTGTGTTTCCGCAGCCGTGGGTGAAGTGGG
>NZ_JBKQOI010000285.1:0-8910 GCF_052145595.1 Mycobacterium sp.
CCAGGCTGATGCGGCGGCCAGCATCGGGCCTGAACCCGCCCCCGAGTACATCCGACCGGAGTTGACTTCGGGCGGAAGCATCGCGAAGTCCAGTACTGCAGTCATCGTCAGCCCCCTCTCCTAGCTAGCTGCGATCGTGTTGGCTGCTTCGGTAGACGCATACGAGCCGGCACTCGCTTCCAAAGTTGCGGTGAACAGCTTGTGAACGGCCATAGCCTGTCCGCCCACTGCCTGATACATGGCGGCATGGGCGCTGAATTGTGTTGCGGTCAAGGCTGATACCAGGTCAGCGCCGGCTGGAGGCAACCCGGTCGTCGTCGCCGCTGCGGCCACGTTCTGGGCGGCCAGCACCGATCCAACACCGCTCAAGTGACCGGCAGCGGTAGCCAGCGCTTCCGGATTAGTAATTACAAACGACATTGGACTTCTCCTCACGGAAAGAGACGTGATTACAAACGACATTGGACTTCTCCTCACGGAAAGAGACGTGACCCAGGCCTTAGCGCCACTTTCCGCGCAGTCCACAGACGAACCCGCCAAGCGGGAGCGTGCGGACGGGGTCTATCGGGACAAGCCGATTCAGACCATGGGAACGGGGCCGGGGTTGGATCGCAACGAAATGGTCGTCGATCTGCGATAGGGACTATCGTCAAGACTCATTTCGCTCTCACCTCCTCACGGCCAGGGCACACGCGGGTGCCGTTACAGTGCACGCAGGATGAGACGCCGGGAAATAACCAGGCGTGGCACCCCTCTCGTCAGAGCTTCGGCACCACACGGCGTATCCGGCCGAACCAAGGCCGGAAGCCACTTGGGCTCAACCCTTAAGCCGGGAAGAGCTGTCCTGACCCTGGGCGTCTTTCGACGTTCGAGGTCAGTGGCCTATATCCGCGCAGAAGCCTCACCTAGCGAGGTGCATACAGAAGCCATCGTGACAGCCCGAAGCAGGTCAGTCAAGCCAGACTGCCACACACTTGCAACAACCCACATGCCCCAACGCCCACAAACCTACGTCGACTTCTTCTCAGCCACCGCGGCACGCAGGCCTTCGGCCAGGTCCTCGCCGGTCAACTCCTTGAACCGGAGCATCTGGGTGTCGCTGAAGTCGGTGAGTTCGCTGGCCAGCACCGCGTCGAGATCCTCGTCGTCCAGGCGGAAACTACGGTGATCGCGGGCCTTCTCGACCACGTTGCGCACGAAACCGGCATTGCCGAGCGTATCGATGCCGCGAATCAGATCCCCGTCTTCGGAGTAGCTCTCGTCGGTGTAGAACTTCGTGTACGACGGCAACAACACCTGGACTTCTTCGTCGTTGATGACGTCCTCGTTCTCCTGGCCCATCAGTTTGGTCAACGCGATCAGCTCATCCGGGGTGTAGCTGAAGAACTCGATCACGGTTGAAAAGCGCCGCCGCAGACCCTGATTCACTTCAAGCATCTTGTCCATTGCCTTGGCATAGCCCGCGCCGAACACCACGAGCTCGTCGCGATGGTTTTCCATGTACAGCAGCAGCGTGTTGATGATCGCGTTGCCGTAGGGGTCGCCTTGGTGGTAGCCCTTCTCGTGCAGGGTGTGCATCTCGTCGAAGAAAACGGCCCCGCCCAATGCCCCCTCGAGCATCTCCTCGGTGTTCTTCTCCGCGTCGGCCATGTATCGGCCCAGGAGCTTGGTGCGGCTGGTCTCGACCACTACTGGTTTGCGCAGGACGGTCAACCCGCACAGCTGCTTGCTGAAGGCGCGCGCGACGGACGTCTTGCCGGTGCCTGGCGGCCCGAGCAGCAGGGTGTGGCGCGAGGTCACGGGTACCGGGAGCCCCATCTTGACCCGGGCCAAGTTCACCTTCGTCGTCGACTTGATGAGCCTGATTTCCTGTTTCGCTCGCTCCATGCCCAGCATCGCGTTGAGCTCGGCATCCCCTTCGGCCAGATACTTAGCGGCCGCCTCGGCGTGACGAGCGGCCTCGGTCTGTGCACGCGTTGGTGCGCTGTCCGGATCCCACGGGTCGGTCCGGGCCTCGATGGTCTCCGGGTCGGTCAATATGAGCCGAAAGTTGGGGTTGTCCAGCGCTTCCCGGGCCGGGGTGAACTTCGGATCCCGCGAGTACACCCGGCGCAACAGCTCGACGGCCTCTTCCTCGCGGCCGACGTGCCGCAGGCACATGCCCTGGGTGTACAACGCGATGTTGGCTGCCCCCGGGACACGGTCGCCCTCGACGGCGTCCTGGCCGCGCCGAAAAGCCTCTTCGAAGACTCCCAGTGACGCCAGCGCGGTGGTCGCCATCGCAGCGCCCGCGGCTTTCAGTTCGGGGTGTCGCCAGGTTTTCCCCTCCGGGAACTGGACGAGCACGTCGGGCCAGCGGCCGGTGCGGAAGTACAGGACGCCCCGTACGTAGTCGACCAGTTCCTCATCGAAAGGATGGCGGGCCTCGACACCGTCGAGCAGCTTCGCCGCCTCCTCGTAGCGTTTCGCCTCGGCGAGGACGGCGGCATACGCGCAAGTCAGCGACTCCACGCTGGTGACCGCCAGGCGCAGGAACAGGCCGTCGGAAACTTCGGGACGGAACTGCAAATCCGTGACCCCGAGGCGGCGGGTCTCCCAACCGAACGTCCTGACCGCCGCCCATGCGCCGGCCAGCACGTCGATGCCCTGCTCACCGGCCAGCATTCGCGCTAGCCAGGCATCACACATCCCCGGATCAAGGGTGGTCGCCGTGTTGAACATCTGCGCCGCCACCTGTGGATTGTGGCTGGGCTGCAGTCCGTTGACCGAAATACCCGATGCCAATAGGCCGGCGACCATTGCATTGCGGGCGTCTTCGGCGGTTGATTGCGAGCGCGTCATTGCGCTGCGGGCACGCTCGCTGAGTTCTCCCGCGCCTGATGATGACCTATCGACAGCACCAAATCATCCTCGACGAGCAACCCACGGCTGGGCACGGCCAGTATCGGGCGAGCCGCCGGGGCAGGCAAGCTGGCCCGCACCGCGGCCAGCTGGCGACCGGTAAGCCGGTTGAGTCCCGACGAGATCGCCCGGGGCAGGCGGCCGTCGCTGTGGTAGCGAACCCAGGCCCCCACCTGCGGCCGCCCGTCGTCGTTGGTGAGCCGGAGGGTGGTCACGGCGGCCCCGACGTCGGCCAGTAGTAGCTCTTCCAGGGTATCGGTGGTGATGTCCGCCGGCGTCAACCAGAAGCTGGTCGCGAACCCGTTGAAATGCTTGAGGTGGCGCCATCCGGGACGGCTCCAGGTCGGTTCCAGATCGGCCAGCACGGCTTTGTCGACCTCGGCGACCTCGTCGGCGGTCAACGGTTTGGCCGCACAGCTTTGTCCGTCGAGATCTTGGGCGAGCCGCTCGGTGGCCGCCGCCAGGGTCGACGCCAGCGAATCGCGGGCCGCCACCGCGGCGACGTTGAGTTGCGGGTTCATCCGCAACACCAGCCAGGTGCGCCGTACGGACGAGGTCGGCTGGTCGCTCACCAGGCCCCACTCTTCGGGCCCCCAGTCGTCCAGCTTCGACTTTTCTGCCGCGTTGCCGCCGCGGCGCACCTCCACCGTGACGATGTCGATGCCGTCAAGGTGGATGTCGAACTGGCGCAGGCCGTCAGCGACCGCCTGCACCGGAAGCGTGGCCGACGTCGACCGATGGCGATGGCGCCCCGCCGCGTCTTCATCACCGCTGTCCACCGCGATCACCGAGACCAGATGGCCCTCGTATTCGCGCACGCCGACCTTGTCGCGCCCGAATCGCCGCTGGTGGTCGATCGCGGACGTGCATCCCGCGGCCAGGGCGGTACCCGGGTCGGCTGACCAATCCCAAAGCCACGTTGCCAATCCCGAGGTCACCGTGAGGCCGTGGTGGGTGACCAGCGACAGCAGTGTGACCACCACCGCCAGGCCAACACCCACCCAAAACGCGATGTGATGATCGCCCTGCCAGGAGTCCGGGCTGTGGCTGGCCACCAACAAGATCACGATGTCGACCAAAAACACCGCGGTGACCCGCAGCCACGACAAGGACAATCCAAAACTGCGCTGTGCCTTCATTGGTATCGCTGCTCCGACCTCACTGCTGCTTCCGCGTTCGCTTCAACATCATCGCTATGCCAAACACCGCGCCGCCTATCAGTAAGGCTCCGGTCAATCCGCCGGCGGCTACCCATACCGGCACCATATCGCGGTGAGGGGCCGCTTTAGGCATGTTCAGCGGCGCCGACAGTTGCTGCGGCGGCTTTGCCGGACCATCGGGTACATCCCAGGTCAGCGCCGCTACCGGGTCGATGACACCGTAGCCGACCTGGTTGTCCACGCCGCGCGCTGGCGCCCTGGCCGTGCGGGTCAACCGGTTGATGACCTGGTATGCCGATAGCTGGGGGTACCTGGCGCGGACGAGTGCGGCCACCCCGGACACGATCGCGGTCGAGAAGCTGGTGCCGGCCGGAACCAACAGCGTGTTGTCCGGGCCATCAATCGCGTTGATCAGGCCGTCGTCCCGCGGCGAAAGGCCGATGATGTCAATCCCCGGCGCGGCGATTCCCACCCACGGTCCTGCGATGCTCGTCGAACCCTGACCCTGCCCCTGACCTGTGGTGAGCGGCCGACCATCCGAGTCGACCGCGCCGACCGTCAGGACGTAGTCGCTGAACCAGGACGGCGTCACGATAGTGTTGACGGCGTTCCAGTCGCGAGGATCGTTGGGCTGCAAGGGATCAAAGATTGGGTTCTGCTTGCAGTCCTTCCTGCTGCTGTCGCCGGCCGCGGCCACGATGACGGCGTTCTTATCGACCGCCGCGTAGCGCACCGCGGCGCCCAGCGCGCGCTGGTCGATGATGTTGCGCGAGCTCATGCAAGTCACGTCGGAGATGTTGATAACCGTGGCCCCCAAGTTGGCGGCGTGCACGATCGCGCGTGCCATGGTCGCGACATCGTCGATCTTCGCCTGCGTCTGCGGGTCCTCGTCGCCGGTGTAGGCATCCTTGAGGGCAAACGCCTGGCTGGACTGGCGGATCGAGATGATGTCGACATCCGGCGCGATTCCGCTGTACGCGTCGGGGCCCGCAGGCGCCGGCGCCGGCGGTGGGGGTGGCGGTGGCGGCGGTTTGGGCGGGTCGAGTGGACGCGGCCCGATCCGGTTGTCGACGGCGATTACCTGCCTGCCCCCGGAATAGCTGGGTATTGTCACGGTGCCTCCGCCGCCGTGGTTGGCTGACGGAGCCTGACCAGGCGCTGGCGGTCCTCCCGGTCCTGCCGGTGCTGGTGGTGCTGGCGCCGGTGCCCCGAACGGCCCTGGAGGAGGTGCTTCCGACGGCGGCGGCGCGGGAACCATCGTCACGGTCTGAGGCAACGGCGACAGGGTCACCGTCTGCGGCGGCGGCGCTTTCGGGGGCGGCTCGGTGGTGGGAATGGTGACCGGCTTGCGCGGTGCCGCGGGCGGCGCCGCTGCGCCGTTGGCCGGCGCCGCGCCGATCATCGACGCCACGATGGTGCCGTGAGCGTCGCAGTCCGACAAACCGTCGCCGCTCATGACGTAGTCGCCGCCCGGGAACAGGTGCGGAAACCTGGGGTGCGGGCTCACCCCGGTGTCGATGACGGCGACCTTCTGCCCGGCTCCGCGGCCGAATTGCCATGCCTCCTGCAAATTCAGCATGTCCATGTACTTCGGCTGCAACCGGAAGTCGGTGCCGGGCAGCACCCCGACCTCGGTGCAGTAAGAGTTCTGCTTCATCGGCGCCGGCGATGTGGGCGGACCGTCAGGCGGCACCGCCGCCGGATCAATCGTCGGCGGTGAAATCGCATAAGCCGGCGGCAAGCCGGCTAATGCACCTGAAGTGAGCAAGAGTGCGGCGACGGTCGCACGGGACGCGCGACCACGCCACACCTTGCCGCTAGCGGTAACGGATCGCCGCATAGACATTCATCAACCACAATGCCAACGGGAAAATTGGCATCAGGCACAGGTATTCAATCCATTCCACGAACTTGCGGAACAGCGGGCTGTAGATGGTGTTGGGCACCACCGCCGCGGCCGTCATGCCCGCTGCGGGCAGCAGAACCATGATCGCCACGCCGATCGAGACCGCCAGCGGCGACTGCAACACCAGCACGTAGCGCACCACCACCGCAGCGACGATAATCACGGCGGTGCCGGCCAGGGTGATCGACTGCCAGCGGTCGACGTATGAGCGGCCGCGCAGCAGCAGGAAGCCCGCGGTGAAGGCGGTCAGCAGCAGCGGCAGCCAGCGCTGCCCCGCGTGCGGATCCGACAACGCGGTCAGCGAGACCACCGTCAACACACCCAGCCCCAACAGCAGACCCGACAAAAACGACCGGGCGCGTTCGGCTTGCAGCACCACATCGCGGACCGACGCGGGCCCCTCGAGGACCGGCCCACCGTCGGAGCGCGCCACGGTGGTGGGCAGGTCGGGCCGCGCCTCAAACACCCACCGGCTGGTGGCCGACGGGAACACGGGCAGCCGGATGCCGGCCAAGCGGCGGGACAGCGCCGGTGCGGTGTGGTAAGCGATCACGCAGGCCAGCACGATGCAGGTGAAGTTGGTCACCGCGCTGGTCGCCGCGACCATGCGTGCCAGGCTCGCAATGGTCGCCATCACGCTGATGGTGACGATCGCGGTGTAAATGCTCAGCCGGCGACCCGTAAAACGCAGCGCGAGAGCCGCGCCAACGGTGAGCACGCCGAAGCCCAGCACCGCCTGCGGGGACCCCACTTCGCCCGGGGGCGCTGCCGCCGCCGCGACTGACAGTGGCGCGAGGCCGCTCAGCAACAGGGTGTCGGCGACGCCTCGGTCCTGCTGCGTTTTCGCCCGCATCGCCAGCATGATGGCCACCGTCAGCATCAGCGCGGCGATGATCGCGGCGTAGACCGTCGGCAGCCATGAGTTGTGGTGCCAACGCCACCAGCCCAGCAAAGCTGACGCGGTGGTCACCCCGATCGCGACCATCGACGCGCCGACCTGCACCGCAACGACGGGGTCGATCGAAGCGAACCGCCTGCTCAGGTTTGCCGAGACCGCGGTGGAGATGTGTTCGATTACCTGCGATCGCTTCTCGGTGTCCGCGATGAACCGGATCCACAAGCGGTCGCCGTCGTAGACGTCTTGCTCGGTCAGGGACTGGGTGGCCCGTAGCGGTGTGCCGTCAACCAGGCACAGCGCCCACCTGCCGCGCCCGGTGGCCTCCAACGGGACCTCGCCGAGCTCCCTCAGCCGGCTGTTCACCACTTTGAGCAGTGGGTCGGTCATCACCGAGACCGGCGCGTTGGCGTCCAGCAGAATGCCGATCTGGACACCGTCGCCGGCCATGACGCCGACCACTACCGCCCGCGGCTGTGAAATACCCTCAATATCTGCTTGTAGCGCGTCAGCTACTGCGGTCATCGCCCTGCACCCCCTGCCATGGTGGATGTGTAACCCCGTGCCGCGAGCCGCTCGGGGGCCTGCGTCGCTCTACGTGCCGGGGCGCGGTGGCCCCCCGGGAGGTGCAGCTCGACTATTTCGGATTTCATCTGCCTCGCCTTGCGATAAAAGAGTGGCTGTGAAGATTTGCTGATGATTCTAGAGAAGTATGCCGTCTTCGCGTCCTGGCCGCACGTTATGTGCAAAAGCGTTGGTGAAGTTTATGTTTCGGACGCATGTCAGACCCTGCTGTGGGTTTTCCACTCGCCATAAGGCAGTGTATCGAGCACGGTTTTGATACCCACCTGCACCAGCTGCGGGGTTGCTGGGCAGATGGCCAGCCACGCCTCCCCCGAACCGGCGGTGCGCGCCTGTTGGTAGAGCGCGATGCGACCGCCCGAACCGTCTTTGAGCGACAGCACCGAGGCACTGGGGCCCTTGGCGTCGTCCCGGTACTGACGCGCGTATACCGCGACCTCGGCGGCCGGGTCCGACAGGGCCTGGCCCAGCGCGGCCACGGTGGCGGCACTGATGCCCATTCGCCGCATGTCACCGCCGGAAAACACGTTGAAACCGGACTCCTGCCACGATTTCGTCGCTTCCAGCATCTCCTCCAGCGGCACGTTGACCGCGTTGATCGCCGCGGCCTCTGCGTGGTGAATCGACTCCAGTCCGTCCATCACCAATGCCGCAATCGAGGCGCTGTCGGCGATGGCGACGTCGTCGACGGTGATGTCGCTGCCGACCCGCACCGCCGAAACCCAGTGCTGGCCCCGACGGGCCAGCACCACGCGGAACTCGTTCTCAGGGATGTCGCGGGAACCGGGCGCCTGGTTTTCGTCGTCGACGACACCGTAGAGCAGTTTGCCCCGCGACAGTAAGGCGACGACCTCGAGGTCGGGCGCGGCAAGGACCCGCATCCGAGCGGCGACCTGCTCTTGCACCTCGTTGCCGACGACAATGCCCTGCTCGCGCATCACCGCCATTCCGGGGTGTTCGTTCAGCCAGTCGCTCGAGTCAGTAGATACGAAGGGCCGGCACCGCAATTCCGGCGCGACGTGTCGAATGTCCAGTAGCGCCTGAAGCATCCAGAAACCGTCGACGTTGACGGTGATGTCGGTGCGGGTGATCTGTTGGTCCATCAATCCCTCGAAAGTTGAAGTGCACGGTAACCGCAGGACGCGGCAGCACACGGGGCTGGTGTGCTGCCGCGCCTGAAGTTGGAGTTAGGCCCAGCTGGACCCGACGGCGCTGTCGGTGCTCGCCATGTTGCTGCCGGCGGTCTGCACCTTCTGCCCGTGGGAGTTGGCCTGCTCGTAAATCACCTGGAAGTTACGACCCAAGTCGGTGATGAACTGCTGGCATGCCACCGAGCCGGCGCCGCCCCAGAAGTCACCAGCGGCCAGCACATCGCGAACGATGGACTGGTGCTCGGATTCCAGCGACGCGGCCTGGGCGCGAATGAGTGCGCCGTGCGCGTCGACGTCGCCGAACTGGTAGTTGAT
>NZ_JBKQOI010000286.1:0-2629 GCF_052145595.1 Mycobacterium sp.
TACCGGTTCGGCCCGGCGGATAGAGGACACCCGCGACGTACCGGTCGACGAAGCCGGTGCTCGGCAGTGGCTTCATTCCAGCTCGCGCGCGCGCCCAGTCTTCCACCGACGTCAGCGGACACGGCAAAGGCAGCGTCACGACCACCACGCCCCAGCACACGCTCGCCAGGTGCAGCCAGATGGTGCGCGGCCAGCGCAACGCCAGGAAGCCACCACTGGGCACATAGAAGAGGTAGGCGAAGTGCGCGCCCATGCTGACGATTACGACGGCGAAATGCGCTTTCTTCATCGCTGGTTCGGACTTCCGCTGGTGGCATGTGCTCCGGTATGTCCATGTTAGCCACACGTGCGTCGTCGGTAGCGGCGTTCGGCGTAGGCCAGATCGTCACGCCACAGCCGGGTAGCGGCATAGCGCATGAGTGGTGTGATCAATGGGCCCGCGCGGCGCGCGGCTTTAAATCCCGGGCGTTGCGAAGACGCGACGGTGGCTTCGATCACGGCAACGCGCGGCTCGCCGTCAGGACCGAAACCCGTTGGTGTAGCGTGGGTTTCGACGATGCTGCCGGTTCCCTCCCCCTCGATGATGCGCATCACGACGGTGCGCGCTTCCGGGGCGGTGAATTCCGCGATCACGGGCACACCGAAGCGACCCATCCGGAAGGTCACCGAGACGAGAAAGCGGTCGTCTTCCTCGGTCGGGCTGGTCAGCACCTCGAGCCGGGTGAACGAATAGGGGTGTAACCATGCGCCGTGCCAAGGATCGAGCCGGTTGGCGATGATGTCGGACGGTTCGCAGCGGCCGACCATGCGGGTGACCGCGGTCAGGGTGTCACCGGTGGGTCTCGGCGAAATCACCGGCTCATCCATCGGAGCTTCTCCGCCGACGGAGTCGAGGCGCACCCATGCGAGCACGCCGTCGTCGTGGCTGGGGAACGGCTTCCAACACAAGTCGCACGTTTCACCGTCGAGAGCCAGCCCGTGCCACCGGCAGTACAGGACGCCGCCATGGACGACGCCGGTGGCGAGGTCGGCGCCCAGGTGCGGGCAGCTTCCGGGACCAACCCGCAGGCGGCGGCGCTTATCGCGCCATGCGACCAGGTCGATGCCGGCGACGCGTGCGCCGAAGGGGCGACCGATTCGCACGTCACGGCTCGCCGCGAACACATACCAGTTTCCGGTCGGTCGGCGTTGGGCCCGATCCAGCGCGGCGTTGATGATCGCCGGCTGTGCGTCGTGATAGGTCGGGCGCTGCTGTGTCCACGAGACGCGCGCAAGCACCCCGATGGGCCAGTCTTTCGGCCATCGTCGGCGCAAGCGGTCGGCGGCGCTCATTGCCCGCGCCGCTCTTGGCGCTCGGCCAGTGACCGCAGCAGCACCGACCGCCCACGGACGGGAACGGTGCACAGTTCGTGGCCGGCGAGCCCCCACGAGCTGAGCAAGTGGTTGGCGGCCGACCAGCCGGTAGTGGCCGCGCGCTCCATCAGCGCCACCGGCAGGTCGACGCGGATTCCGTCACCGGCCAGCACCAGCCCGGCCTGCGGTGTCCCCACGGTGGGCCGCCGCGTGTAGGTTCCGGGCGCGAACAGCGGGCAATCGCTGCGGCGCAGCACACGCTCGTAAACGATGCGCGCCGCGGCGGTTTCGCGATACAGCTTGCGCAGCTGCATGATGGCCGTCTCGCCGGGTGATTCGGAACTGGCCGCATACGAGTGCAATTCTACAACGGATCCCCGGTGTTGGCGTGCCCACGCGGCGGCCTCGCGTTCGTAACGCTCGAGCACGCTGATGTTGTCGACCGGCTGATGACCGGCGGTGCCGAGAAAAGCCGGCCGGTTCGAGTCGACGGGCCGATCGAGCCAGAGCCGATGAACGACGAAGGACGGTGCCGTGCGCAGCTGTTGTATGCGATTTCGCCACGAGTCATCTCCGAGACCGGGTGAGGCGGCCACCACCCGTTGCAGACCGGTCACGTCGAGGGCCAGCACCACGGCGTCCGCTTCGAGGCGATCGCCCGAATCCGTTCGGACGCAGAACGTTTTCGTGCTGCCCGGACTGACACGCGATACCTGAGCGCCGAGGTGAACCCGAACACCCTGGTCGCTCAGGTATTGCCGTAACGGATCCCACAGGCTCGCTTCGAAGTTCGCGGTGGCGACGTCGAAGATCAGGCCCTCGCTGGAGCCCAGGAAATAAATATGGAACATGGTCGCCAGTTCGGCGGCGGACAACTGTGCCGGCTCCGCGAAGAAGCTGCGCGAGAACACTTCGAACGCGAGGTGACGTGCGGACTCGGGAAAGTTGATGTTCTTCAAGAAGGTTTCGGCGTCGATATGGTCGAGCCGTCGGTAGATGTCGGGCACCGACACCGCGGTCAGCGGTGCGGCGGCCCGGGCGTTGATGCGAGCCAGGTCACGGAGCCGAAACGTCGGGCTGCGCAAGGCGAACGCCAACGCGTTCCACGGTGGGGTGCGGGGCAACCCGCGGAAGGTGTCCCGCCGCCCGGCGCCGTCGATCAGTGGATAGTCGTTGACGGGGGCGAGCATCCGCAGCTGCGGATCGACCCGGCGTAGCAGGGCCCGCAAGTTGTAGTACTGGCGGAAGAAGGCGTGAAACCCGCGGTTCATCGCCA
>NZ_JBKQOI010000287.1:0-5914 GCF_052145595.1 Mycobacterium sp.
GTGGGTGCAGTTCGACGAGCCCGCGCTGGTGACCGACATCTCCGCCGACGCGCCCGCGCTGGCCGAGGCGGTGTACAACAAGTTGGGCGCGGTGAGCAGCCGGCCCGCCATCTACGTCGCCACCTACTTCGGTGACCCCGGCGCTTCCCTGGCGGGGCTGGCCCGCACGCCGATCGAGGCGATCGGCGTCGACTTGGTGTGCGGCCCCGACGCGGCCATAGCGGCGGTGCCCGAGCTGACGAACAAGACCCTGGTGGCCGGCGTCGTGGACGGACGCAACATCTGGCGCACCGACCTGGAAGCCGCGTTGAGCAAGCTGGCCACCCTGCTGGGTTCGGCGGCCACGGTCGCGGTGTCGACGTCATGCTCCACGCTGCACGTGCCGTACTCGCTGGAACCGGAGACCGACCTGGATGACGCCCTGCGCAGTTGGCTGGCGTTCGGCGTCGAAAAGGTAGACGAAGTCGTCGTCCTCGCGCGCGCCCTGCACGAGGGTCGCGAGGCGGTCGCCGACGAGATCGCCGCGTCCAACGCCGCGGTCGCCTCCCGTAAGAAGGACCCGCGCCTGCACAACGGCCAGGTCCGGGCCCGCATCGACTCGATCGTCGCGTCCGGTGCGCACCGCGGCGACGCGACGCAGCGCCGCGCCAGCCAGGATGCCCGGCTGCATCTGCCGCCGCTGCCGACCACGACGATCGGGTCGTTTCCGCAGACCGTCGAGATCCGCAAGGCCCGCGCGGCACTGGTCGCCGGCAAAATCGACGAGGCCGAGTACACCCGCCGGATGCAGGCCGAGGTCGCCGATGTGATCAAGTTGCAGGAGCAGCTAGGCCTGGACGTGCTGGTGCACGGCGAGCCGGAACGCAACGACATGGTGCAGTACTTCGCCGAGCAGCTGGACGGTTTCTTCGCCACCAAGAACGGCTGGGTGCAGTCCTACGGCAGCCGCTGCGTGCGGCCACCGGTCCTCTACGGTGACGTCACCCGCCAGCACCCGATGACGGTGGAGTGGGCCCGCTACGCACAGTCGCTGACCGACAAACCGGTGAAGGGCATGTTGACCGGTCCGGTCACGATCCTGGCGTGGTCGTTCGTCCGCGACGATCAGCCGCTGGCCGACACCGCCAACCAGGTGGCGCTGGCCATCCGCGACGAGACCGTCGATCTGCAGTCCGCCGGTATCGTGGTCATCCAGGTCGACGAGCCCGCGCTGCGTGAGCTGCTGCCGCTGCGTCGCGCTCAGCAAGACGACTACTTGCGTTGGGCCGTAGGGGCTTTCCGCTTGGCCACCTCCGGCGTCGCCGACTCGACGCAGATCCACACCCATCTGTGCTACTCGGAATTCGGTGAGGTGATCGGCGCCATCGCAGATCTCGACGCCGACGTCACGTCCATCGAGGCGGCGCGCTCACACATGGAGGTGCTGGACGACCTGAACTCGGTCGGCTTCGCCAACAGCGTGGGCCCGGGTGTCTACGACATCCACTCGCCGCGGGTGCCGAGCACCGGCGAGATGGCCGAGTCGCTGCGCGCCGCGTTGAGAGCCGTTCCGGCGCAACGGCTCTGGGTCAACCCCGACTGCGGCCTCAAGACGCGCAACACCGACGAGGTGACCGCGTCGCTGCAGAACATGGTCGCCGCGGCGCAGGAGGTCCGGGCGGGAGCCTAAGTCGCCTCGGGCTCCTCAGCCGGCTCCTCGGCTGCCTTCTCGATTGACTCCGACAGCACCTGGACCGGCACGTCGTCGGCCCAGGGCTGCCGGGTCACCATGTCGGCGACATTGACCATGCCGTGCTCGAACTCACCGGTCGCCGCGTCCACCAGGCGGTACTCCTGGGTCTGCTTGTGGATGGGCTGCGCGTCGAGCAGGACCACGCGCACTTCACCCGGCTCGAAGTGGCAGCGCTGCTGCATGGCGGCGATCAGCTGCTCGTTGTGCATATGGCCGTCACCGAAATTCCAGCCGATGGCGGTGCTGCAGATCCGCTCACCGTCGGTGAGGACGTAGTCGTCTTCGTTCTGTCCCGCCATGGCACGGTGCGCCAAGGTGAACAACGCCCGGCCGTGAGTGTTGAACCCGCGGAACGCATAACCCATGTAGATGGGGATCTGCGCCGCTTCGGGGCTGCCGTAGAACCGCTCCAGCTGGGCCTGCGGCATGCTGGCGATCGCCACGATTCCCCTGCCGATCTTGTCGTTCGCCGAGGGCTTGATGCACCACAGCGTGGTGTCCCAGTTGCCGGCGTAGTAGCGCATGCCCGGCAGGAACGAGATCTTGCGCGGGAACATGTTGCCGAGTGCGACGATTCCCACGATGACGAGGAACAGGATCGCCACCGGCACAGGGTTTTTCAGATCAGTCAACCCCAGGCGGGCGTGCGCGACGAACAACGACAGCACACCGAAGATCATGAAGACGTTCCACTCCAGCGGCACACCCATCGGGATGGACACCAGGATTCCCAAGTGGAAGCAGACCATGATGACAGCGGCCACCGTGGTGGGCCAGCCACCGTGGGAGAAGAACAGCACCAGCGGCACGAGCATCTCGACGGCGGTACTCACGTGAGCCAGCCACCGCGACGGCCACCCGGGCCGCAGATCGTCCGGGAACTTCTCGAAGAAGCGCCGTTTCAGCGACCGGGGCCGCACCAGCGGGTTGTTGGACATCATGGTGGAGATGACGAACGGGAAGTGCTTGTTGAGTTTTGATGTCGCTGCGCCAATCCAGATGACCAGGAACACCAGTTTGGACGCGACGATCATGTCGACCCCGCCGAAGAGGAAGGTCACCGCGATGGTCGCGTAGACCTCGCCACGGGCGGCCAGGAAGATCACCTTGTCGCGCAGCCCGAGCACCCCGAGAATCAACAGGATTAGCACGATCTCCCACCTCGGGAGCAGCCCGACCTTGGTGCCCAGCTCCGGTATCGGTCCGGTGCCATCGGAGAACAACGCCCCGAGCGTCACCAGAAGCAGCAGCGCGTACAGCGCGACGTCGATCGGGGTGCGCTTGGTGCCCTTGGTCAGCGGGACGCGATCCGGCCACGGCGGGAGTCGGATGGTGCCGAACCGCATCCAGTACAGAAGGGATCCCATCGGCGGGAAGAACCGGTTGTTCAATGGCCCGAAGCCGCAACCGAGCCCGATCACCTCGAACAGCATCGTGTAGAGCACGACCTTCTCGAACACGATCGGCTCGGACCACCAAGTCGCGACGCCGGTGAACCCGTTGATGCCTTTGGTGGTCAGCGCGAACAACCACGCGCCAAGGATGTAGAGCAGGATTTTGACGACATAGAACAGGTGCAGCGCGACCGGCGTGCCAAAGCCCACCTCGGCCCAGTGCTTGGCCATCGGGCGGATCTTCTCGCTGCGGGTGCCTTTGCTCCACTCCGCCATGTCGACCTGCGGCAGGTCGGGCTTCAGAAATCCCATGGTTCCAAAGACTAAAACGTGTTCCAGGCGCGTGTGCTCAAAGCGGGCAAAGAAGCGTTTGCCTGCAAGTTCCGTGCCGGATACCGTGAAATCATCATGAGCAGACTTCGGTTCGTTATGCTGGCAACGATCGCTGCCGCTTTACCGATCGCTTTCGCCGCCGGGGGCGGGGTCGCCCGGGCCGACCCACCCGCACCGGGTGATACCTGCACGGTGCTCAACGCAACCACCCACGACATCAGCGGCCGGATGCTGTGGTGCAACCCGACGATGACCGGCACCCACGCCCTGGTGTGGCAGTACGGCGGACCCTCAACCTCGTAGCCTGCCGAATTCATTGTCCGCCAATCGGTTTCAGTCACTACTCACGCGGTTCCACGGCATCGGCGGCGAGTTCGATGAACGTTTGCGGGTACCGCCTGCAAAGCCAACCGGTTTGAACCGCCCGAGAAACCGGCGTTAACACGCTACTACCAATGATTCGATCGGTGTAGCTTGCTGCTGGGGTGGCACTGATTGAGGAGCCAGTCGTGTCAGAGGTCGATTATTGCGTGGTCGGTGCGGGATTCGCAGGTTTGACGGCCGCCCTGCGATTGAAACAAGCGGGTCATTCGGTGGCCTTGCTGGAGGCGCGTGACCGGGTCGGCGGGCGCACGTTCACCGTAACTCGCGACGACGGGATGTGGATCGATCGCGGCGGCGCGTGGGTCGGGCCGGGCCAAGACCGCATCTATGCGCTGATGCATGAGTTCGGTGTGCCCAATTACAAGCAGCACCACGACGGCGACGCGATGATGATTGTCGATGGCAAGAAGCACCGCTACGGCGGCACCATCCCGTGGACCATGAGCCCGTGGGCGGTCGCCAACCTTGGTGCCGGTTTGCTCGAAGTGGACCAGATGTGCAAAGCGATTCCGCGCGAAGCTCCGTGGGAGGCGAAGAAGGCCGAGGAGTGGGACCGGATCAGCTTGGGGGAATGGCTCGATAAGAACACCATGTCCAGGTCGGCCCGCGAGATGCTGGACATGGCCCTGGCCGGCACCTACACCTCGGCGGCGTCCGAGACGTCGTTGCTATGGGTGCTGCTCCAGATGGGGTCCGGTGGCGGGCCCACCTTCGTCATTTCGGGCAAGGGCGGCGCCCAGGATGCCCGTCCCGTCGGAGGGATGGGCGCCATCTACCGGCCGATCGCGGCCGAGCTCGCTGACGCGTTGCACCTTTCGCAGCCGGTCCGGCAGATCACCCAGGATGCCGACGGCGTGACGGTCCGCGCGGACGGCATGACGGTGCGGGCACGGCGGGTCATTGTCGCGATCCCGCTGGCGATCGCAACGTCGATCGTCTACGAGCCGATGCTGCCGGTGGATCGGGCACTTCTGCACCAGCGCATGCCCAGCGGCGCGGTCATCAAGATCTCGATCATCTACGACGAGCCGTTCTGGCGTGCGGACGGATTGTCCGGTCAGTCGGCCTCGCCGGGATCCCCGGCCACTCTGACCATCGATGCATGCACGGACACCGGGGACCCGGGGATCATGTGCGTGATCACGGAAGGACCGGCCGCGCGTCGGCTGACAAAACTCGACGAGGCCGCTCGCAAAGCAGCGGTCATCGGCGAACTCGTCGATCGGTTCGGCAGCAAGGCGAACGCGCACCGAGAATTCCACGAGCAGAACTGGACCACGGAGCGCTATTCCGGTGGCGGGATGATCAGCCATGCCCCGACCGGCGTGCTGACCGAATTCGGCTACACCCTGCGTCCGCCGTGTGGTCGCATCCATTGGGCCGGGACCGAGAGCTCGGCCATCATGTGCGGGTGGATCGACGGTGCGATTCGCTCCGGCGAGCGCGCCGCGACCGAGGTGCGGGAAGCGGAGACCGCGACGGTCGGGTGAGTTTTAGCCGGCTCATCAGAGCTAAACCCCTTGTGTCACTTTTGTTTCAGTGGTTTCGGGGTGGGGGGGGATTGGTGTCGGTGGGCCGGCGTAGTATTCGAACATGGGTTCGAGTAGTCGTGAGGAGATCCAGCAGGATTTCGACGCGCTGCACACCGTCGTGTCGCGCGTACTCGAGCATTGCTATGACGCGTTGACGACCCCGGAGCGGCTGGCCTTGCTGGAGCGCCTCGAGCAGCAGACTCGGCGGCTACGCGTACCGGGCCACCAACTGATCAACCAGCTCGCCGCGCAGTCCGATCCCACCGAGCTGGGCGGCAAGCTTTCTCATGCGCTGGCCGACCGGCTGCGCATCACCCGCAGCGAAGCGCGCAGGCGAGTGGCCGAGGCCGCCGATCTGGGGCCACGGCGCGCCGTGACCGGCGAACCGTTGTCGCCGCTGTTGACCGCGACCGCCGCAGCCCAGCGCGCCGGACAGATCGGGACCGGCCACGTGGCGGTGATCCGCGGGTTCGTGCACCAGCTACCGCACTGGGTGGACCTCGACACCCGAGATTGCGCCGAAAAGCACCTGGCGCAGC
>NZ_JBKQOI010000288.1:0-4821 GCF_052145595.1 Mycobacterium sp.
CCCGTCAGCGCTTCGATGGCATGCTCGGGATGCGGCATCAGCCCGACGACACGGCCGTTGGCGGAGCTGATGCCGGCGATGTCATGCAGCGAGCCGTTGGGGTTGTCGTGGTAGCGGAACACCACCCGGCCCTCGCCCTCCAGCTCATCGAGCACCCTGGCGGGGGCCACGTAGCGGCCCTCGCCGGATTTGAGCGGCACCAGCAGGTCTGCGTCGGACTCGAAACGCGACGTCCACGCCGTCGAGGTCGATGCCACCCGCAGCCACACATCGCGGCAGACGAAATGCAGACCAGCGTTGCGCGCCAGGGCCCCGGGCAGCAACCCGGTCTCGCAGATCACCTGAAAACCGTTGCAAATTCCCAATACCGGCATGCCGCGGCTCGCGGCGTCGACCACCTCGGCCATCACCGGCGCGAATCGGGCGATCGCACCCGCCCGCAGGTAGTCGCCGTAGGAAAAGCCACCGGGCACCACCACGGCGTCGACTCCCTTGAGGTCGGCGTCGGCATGCCACAGACTGACCGCCTCGGCGCCGACGCGCCGCACCGCGCGGGCGGCGTCAACGTCGTCGAGTGTCCCGGGAAAGGTGATGACGCCGATCCGTGCCGTCACTGCGCTTCCCGGCTGATCGTCCAGTCCTCGATCACGGTGTTCGCCAGCAGCGATTCCGCTATCTCGGCGAGCTGGCCATCATCAATGGTGTCGTCAACTTCGAGCTCAAACCTCTTGCCCTGCCGGACATCTGAGATCCCGGGATGGCCAAGCCGGCCCAGCGCGCCGACTATCGCCTGACCCTGCGGGTCGAGGATCTCCGCTTTGGGCATCACATGAACCACCACCCGGACCACCGGCGTTCCTCCTCCAGATCGATCTCGGCGCCAACTCTACCGGCGACGGTGCCGCTCACGGGCACGACGCGATGTAGGCGTCGCACAAGGGCGCGGCCATGGAGTTCAGCACCGGGTCGTCTGCCATCGCCGGCCAGGGCACCTGTGGCGGTCCCGTCGACCAGAGGGTGAGCTCGCTGATCGTGCTGCTCGCCACGTGGGCCACCAGGTAGGTGTGCATGATGACCGGACCGCTGATCACGGCGGCCATCCGGTTGGGTTCGTCGCCAGTAATCGACGGTGACTGTGCCGGTGCCCGTTGCTGGCAGCCGCGCAGCGCGGCGACGGCACTGCTGAACACCGAGGCCGCGGTCGGGCCACCGCGGGCCGTGTCACCGCGCCAGTGCAGGACCTGTGCCTGCAACTGCCACTGACCGTCCGGGTGGGTCACGGTCACGCGCGCTGCGACGGCCGAGTAGCGGGCGTCCTGCGGCACCGCCGGCGTGCCGCACAGGTCCTCGAACCGGAAACGCGGCCCGGCCGCCGCCCCGGTGGTTTGCACCGCCAAACCGGCCAGTCCGGGCCAGTTGTATACCGAGTCCAGCGGTATGGCGTGCGACTGGATCCACGCGCTGTTGGGGATCTGGTCGCACACGGGCGGGCACGTCTCCGGCTCCGCGCGGGCGGGTACGACGACGATCAGGGCAGCCGCGAAGCCGCCGAAAACCACCATCGTCGCCAGGATCACCCGCATCGGCATCACCCCCGTCAGGGCACAATCGTAGACATGCAATTGACGCATTTCGGCCATTCCTGCCTACTCGCCGAGTTCGACCACACCCGCGTGCTTTTTGATCCCGGTACCTTCGCGCACGGTTTCGAGGGGATCACCGGCCTGTCCGCCATCCTGATCACCCACCAGCACCCAGATCACGTCGACTCCGCGCGACTTCCTGCGCTCATCGAGGGCAACCCGGATGCCGCGCTGTACACCGACTCGCAAACCGCGGCGCAGCTCGACGCGCCGTTTCAAGTGGTCCACGTCGGCGATGAGCTGACAGTCGGAGAGTTGACCGTTCGGGCCGTCGGCGGCCGGCACGCCGTGATTCACCCGGAAATCCCTGTAATAGAGAACATTTCGTATCTGGTGGGCGACGAGGACCATCCCGTCAGGTTGATGCACCCCGGTGACGCATTGTTCGTGCCCGACGAGCCGGTCGACGTGTTGGCCGCACCCGCGGCGGCCCCGTGGATGAGGATCGCCGAGGCGATCGACTATCTGCGGGCGGTGGCACCGGCACGCGCGGTTCCCATCCACCAAGGAATGATCACCCCCGACGGCAGGGGCATCTACTACGGCCGGTTCACCGAGATGACCAGCACCGACTTCCAGGTGTTGCCCGAAGAAAGCGCAGTCACCTTCTAGCGCGCAGACTTATGGCGGCGAGCAGACGCAGAATCGCATCATTTCAGCTCGAATCGTGCGATTCTGCGTCTGCTCGACCCCTTGAACGCGCTAGGTGATGTCGGCGGCGGCGCCGCGGCCGGCGGCGCGCCCGGAGAATATGCAGCCACCCAGGAACGTGCCCTCCAGCGCCCGGTAGCCGTGGACGCCGCCGCCGCCGAATCCGGCGACCTCGCCGGCCGCGTACAGTCCGGTGAGCGGGGTGCCGTCGGCCTTGAGCACCCGGGAATCCAAGTCGGTCTCGATGCCGCCCAATGTCTTTCGAGTCAGGATATGCAGCTTGACCGCGATCATCGGCCCGGCCTTCGGATCGGTCAGCCGGTGCGGCGCCACCACCCGGCCCAACCGGTCGCCCAGATAGCCGCGGGCAGCACGGATCGCAGTGATCTGACCGTCTTTGCTGAACCTGTTGGCCACCTCACGATCGCGGGCGGTTACCTCGGCCTCCACCGTGGCGTAGTCCAGCGGTTCCACGCCGGGCAATCTGTTCATCGCGGTCACCAACTCGCGCAACGAGGTTGCGCTGACGAAGTCCACACCCCTGTCGACGAAGGCCTGCACCGGTCCCGGCGGGCCAGAACGCGCTCGCGAGCGCAACAGTTCGCGCACGCTCTGCCCGGTCAGATCGGGGTTCTGCTCCTGACCGGACAGCGCGAATTCCTTCTGAATGATCCTGGCGTTCAACACAAACCAGGTGTAGTCATACCCGGATTTGGTGATGTACTCGAGCGTGCCGAGGGTGTCGAACCCGGGATACAGCGGGACCGGCAACCGCCTGCCTGCCGCATCGAGCCACAGCGACGACGGACCAGGAATGATCCGGATGCCATGCAGCGGCCAGATGGGGTCGTAGTTGGTGATGCCCTCGGTGTAATGCCACATCCGGTCGGGATTGATCACCCGTGCGCCGGCCTTTTGCGAAATGGCGATCATCCTGCCGTCGACGTGCGCGGGCACGCCGCTGAGCAGCTGCTCGGGAATGCGGCCCATCCGTTTCGGCCAGTTCTTTCGCACCAGATCGTGGTTACCCCCGATGCCGCCGCTGGTCACTATCACCGCAGCAGCACGGAATTCGAATTGCCCCAAAACCTTTCGTGAAGAGGACACACCGCGGCTTTCCGCCGAGGGCTCCAGCACGGTACCGCGGACACCGGTAACCGCGTCACCCTCGACGATCAACTCATCGACCTGGTGGCGGTGCGCGAAGCGCACCGTCGAGCGGTCCCGCAACTGACGCGCGAAGATCTCGACCAGAGCGGGCCCGGTGCCCCAGGTGATATGGAAACGGGGCACCGAGTTGCCGTGTCCCTGTGCGTCGTAGCCGCCACGTTCGGCCCAACCCACCAGCGGAAAAATCTTGAGCCCCCGAGCGCACAGCCAACTGCGTTTCTCCCCGGCCGCGAAATCGACATACGCATGCGCCCATTGGCGCGGCCAATAGTCCTCGGGCCGGTCGAAGGCCGCCGTACCGAGCCAATCCTGCAAGGCGAGTTCGTGGCTGTCGCGAATGCCCAGGCGACGCTGCTCCGGGCTGTCGACGAAGAACAGCCCGCCGAATGACCAGAAGGCCTGTCCGCCAACATTGGCGCTGTTCTCCTGGTCGAGGATCAGCACCCGCAGGCCGTGCCCCACCAATTCGCACGCGGCCACCAAGCCCGACAGGCCAGCACCGACGATGATCGCGTCAACGACAAACCGTGCGGCCGGAGAATCGCTCATGTACGAACAGGGTAATGCCCCCGGCCGGCACGTTAATCAGACGCTGGGGTCAGGCGGCGTCGAGAATCGCCTTGTCGGGCCGCCACCGGTACACCGTCGGCGTGCAACCGTGCATCAGGGCCAGGTCGACGGCGTCCAGCATCGCCTGCTGCGGGCCTGGTTTGCGCAATTGACGGGCGGCTACCGCGACCCGCACGATGCCGCCGCGACGAGCGATGCGCTCGGCGGACAGCACAACCATGCGGCACCACCACGGCTCGGTCAGGAAGCCCTCCCCGATGCCCAGCACCCGGGTGCGGACGGTGCTGTGCCGGACCAGGTCGGTGATCCCGTGCAGATCGGCGAGCAGTCGAAAGCCGTTCTGTGGCAACGCCTTGACGACGCCCGGAGAAACCACCCAGCCGGGCGCTGCGAACAGCCGGGTGCGGAGTCCGAGGTGCTCGAGCACCCGGTCGGCGCCCGTCAACCGCAGGTTGGCCTCGTGCGCTCGCAAGATCGCGAATTCGCCGCGACGCTTCTTGGTGGCCGGGTCGTCGTAGCCGTGCAGCACGATGGCGTCGCCGCCGGCGCGCCGGGCGGTCAGCCACTCGACGGTGCGCGGGTCGCGGTCCAGCCGATAGTCGCCGGACAGCCGGGGAGCCACCAGCAACGACACCGGCACGTTGCGCGCATCCATCTGCGCGCAGAACGCCTCGACGTCGGCCAGGGTGCGTTCGCCTATCCCCGAGACCGAGACGATCAGTTTTCCAGACACACCCGCAGTTTGCCGATCCCAAGTGTCGGGATGGTGAAGGACACGCAGACAGCA
>NZ_JBKQOI010000289.1:0-11012 GCF_052145595.1 Mycobacterium sp.
CCTCTACGACGAGACCCAGGACGTCGCACGCGCCTTCTCCGCGGCCTGCACGCCCGACACGTTCGTCTTCGACGGCGAGCGCCGGCTCGTCTACCGCGGCCAGCTCGACGGCTCGCGCCCCGGGAACAAGCTACCGGTGACGGCCGCCGACGTCCGGGCGGCGGTCGACGCCGTGCTTGCCGGGCGGCCGGTCGAACCCGGCCAGCGGCCGTCAATCGGGTGCGGCATCAAGTGGCGTTGAGCCGGAATCACGCACAGTAGGAGCCAGGCCATTCAATTGGAGATCGCCTCGACCCCGGTCAGCGACGAACCTCCGTTGGCGAAAGCACGCAGCAGCGCGGCCGATCTCCTGGAAGGCGCCCGCCCGCCAGGTGGCCGCAGGTGAAAAGGGTTAGGTTGCGGCGATGAAAGTGGTGGTTGTCGGCTACGGAAGCCGCGGCGATGTCGAGCCCTGCGTCGCCGCGGCGCGGGAGCTGATGCGCCGGGGCAACGATGTGCTCATGGCTGTCCCGCCCAACATGCTGAGCTTCGTGGAGCCGGTGGGGCTTACTGCGGTCGCCTACGGGCCGGACTCGCGAGAGGAGATGAACCCCGCCTCGGAGTTGTTCCGCCACTTGGCGACGCAGATGCACGATCAGGTCCGTATGGTGACCGAAGTCGTCGAGCATGTCAGCCGGGTCAAGTCAGACAAGACCGCGACGCTGAACACGGCGGCACAGGGAGCCGACCTGGTGGTGGCCGGCTTCAACGAACAGGGGCTGGCCGCCAACGTCGCGGAACATCACGACATTCCGGTGGCCGCGCTGCACCTGTTCCCCACCCGGATGTGGTCGTCTGAGTCGATGGTCTCGGTCATGACAAAGCAGACCGACGACGCTCAACGCCACACCCTCGGCCTGCCGCAGGCAGCCGGACCGTCGTCGCGAAAGTCGTTGGAGATCCAGGCCTACGACGAACTCTGCCTGCCCGGGCCGGCGGCCGAATGGGTGGACTTGGATGGCCGCCACCCCTTCGTCGGCGCGTTGACGCTGGAGTTGCCGACGGACGCCGATGACGAGGTCTTGTCATGGATTGCCACCGGAACACCGCCGATCTACTTTGGCTTCGGCAGCACGCCCCTCCCATCCCCCGCCGAGACCGCCGCCGTTATCAGCGCGGCCTGTGCGCAGGTGGGCGAGCGCGCGTTGATCTGCGGCGGCCCGAACGACTTCACCGGCGCGCCGCATCTCGACAACGCCAAGATTGTGGCCGAGGCGAACCACGCGGCGATCTTCCCGGCTTGTCGCGCGGCCGTCCACCACGGGGGCGCGGGCACCATGGCCGCGGCCATGCGCGCCGGAATCCCGATGCTGGTCCTCTGGTTCTGGCTCGATCAGCCGCTGTGGGCGGCCGCGGTCGAGCGTTTGAAAGTCGGTTCCACGCGGGCTTTTTCGGCCAGCACCCTGGACTCGCTGGTCGCGGACCTGCGTTCCATCCTCACTCCGCAATGCCTCGCTCGAGCCCGTGAGGTCGCTGCCGAAATGACCAAATCCGCCGAAAGCGTCGCCCGTACCGCCGACCTCCTGGAGGACGCCGCCCGTCTCGGGCGGATCGGCTGATGGCGAGGGCAGTCCCTGCGGCGTGGGTGATTAACTGCTTTTCGGTAGTCTCTGCGCGCGGGGGGTCGGGTAGCCGGCGGGCGGAAGGGTCGGGATATGCGGTTGGTGGTCGATCTCAACAAGTGCCAGGGCTACGCCCAGTGCGTCCCGCTGGCACCGGAAGTACTGGAGCTTGTCGGCGAGGAAGCACTGGCCTATGACCCCAACCCCGACGACTCCCAGCGCCAGCGCGTGCTGCGCGCCGCGGCGTCATGCCCGGTGCAGGCGATCATCCTCGAAGTCGACCCCCCTGCTGATCGGGACACCAAGTGAGCACGGCGCCGCTGGTCAGCCACCTCGTCGATACGTTCAAGGCCCAGGGCCGGATCGTCATCGTCGGCGCGTCCCTGGCCGGCCTGCGCGCAGCGGAAGCATTGCGGGAGAAGGGTTTTCGCGGCCAGCTCACCATCATCGGCGACGAGCCGCATGAACCCTACGACCGACCGCCGCTGTCCAAGCAGGTCCTGAAGGGCTGGGTGCCCGCCGACCACACCAAGCTCCCCCGCCTGCGTCCCGTCGACGCGGATTGGCGGCTGGGCGTGGCGGCGGTGGGGCTGGACCGGTCCAACCGCCAGGTGTTGCTGGCCAACGGCGAAAAGGTGGACTATGACCGGCTGCTGATCGCCACCGGGACCAGGGCGCGCCCGTGGTTCAACCCGGAACAGGCCGCACTGAAGGGGCTGTTCACCGTGCGCACGTGCGACGACGCCGCGAAGCTGGCCGCCGCGCTCCGGGAGCGACCGCGCCGGGTGCTGATCGTCGGCTCGGGCTTCGTGGGCTCGGAGATCGCCTCGGTATGCCGCGACCTCGACCTCCCGGTGACGGTCGCCGAGCGCGGCAAGGCGCCGCTGGTCGGCGCGCTGGGCGGTGTGATCGGCGACATCGCCGCGAAGATGCAGATCGACGCGGGGGTCGACCTGCGCACCGGCGTGGCAGTGCAAGGCCTCGACGGCGACGCCGACGGCCACGTCCGCGCGGCGCGCCTCTCCGACGGAACCGTGCTCGAAGTCGACGTGGTGGTGGCCTCGCTGGGGTCGATCCGCAACGTGGAGTGGCTCGAAGGTGCGCAGCTGGCAAGCGGATTCTGGGGCGTGGCCTGCGACGCCGGCTGCCGCGCCTTCGACATCAACGGCGTGGTGACCGACAACATCTTCGTCGCCGGCGACGTGGCGCGCGCCCCGCACGTGCTCTACGAGTACGAGTTCATGTCTCAAGAGCATTGGGAAAACGCCGTTTTCGGCGCCGAGGTGGCCGCCAACAACATGATCAGCCTGGAGATGGGACGACGGCCGCACCTGCCGCTGCCGTCCTTCTGGTCCGGCCAGTTCGGCGTCAACATCAAGAGCGTCGGGGTGTGCTCGTTCGGCGACGAGATCGTGTTCACCCAGGGCTCGATCACGCAGCGCCGCTTCGCGGCCGCCTACGGATACCGGGGCCGCATCGTCGGGGCGGTGACGTTCAACCACGGCAAATGGCTGCCGTACTACGCTTCGCTGATCGAGCGGTCCGCACCGTTCCCGCCGCCCCCGCCGGGCTACGACCGCCTCCCGATCTTCGAGCCGATGCCGGCCCGGTTCCCCGATCCCCGCGAACCGACCGCGATGCCCGACGTGGTGTTGACCGGACACGACCCGACGTCGCGCGGTGCCGAGTTCCGGCCCCGGGGCGGCTCACGTTAGGAGACGACGATGGACGCCACAACCGCCTGGGCCGAGGCGATGAAGTTCGAGAACCGCCCGAACCCCTACCCGTACTTCGAGGAGATGCGCAGGACGCCGGTGGCCAAGGTCGCCGACAAGACCTACGTCGTGACCGGCTACCGCGAGTTGCTCGCCCTGGCCCACGACCCCCGCATCAGCTCCGATATCAGCCGAAGCCCATCGGGTCTGGGCGGCGAGCAGCCCGAACCCGAGCCCGGCGGCGAGCACATGCGGGCCTACGGCCGCGAGGCCAGCATCATCGTCTCCGACCCGCCCGATCACGACCGGGCCCGCCGGCAGGTGATGCGTCATTTCGGCCCGCCGCACTCCCCCGGCCTGATCCCGAGCATGGAACCGTTGGTCGTGCGCCTGGCCAACGATCTGCTGGACAAGGTCAAAGCCCGCGGCAACACCCGCCTGGACGTCGTGGAGGATTTCGCCTACCCAATACCCGTCGCCGTCATCTGCAAGATCCTCGGCGTGCCGGTCGAAGACGAGCCGATGTTTCACGCCTGGATCTTCGACTTCATGATGGGCGCCGACCTCGGCCCAGAGGGCACCACCGAGGAGGGCCGCGCCCTGGCCGAGAAGGGGCGTGCCAGCACCGCCGCACTGCTGGCGTACCTGGGCGACCTGGTGCAGGGCTACGCGAAGAATCCCGGTGAGGGCCTGCTGTCGAAGCTGCTGCACGACGACGGGCCGGACGGCCCGATGTCGATAAAGGAGACGACGTCCAACGCCATGCTGCTGCTGGTCGCCGGGCACGACTCCTCGGTCAACACCATCACCAACTGCGTGATGACCCTGCTGCGCAATCCCGGCTCCTGGGATCTGGTGCGGCAGCGCCCGGAGCTGATCCCGCGCGCCATCGAAGAGGTGCAGCGGCTGCAGTCGGCGGTGCAGTTCTTCCCCAGCCGCAGCGCCACCGCCGACATCGAGATCGGCGGGACCGTGATCCCGGCGGGGTCGGCGGTGCACCTGATCTATGCGGCGGCCAATCGGGATCCGCGCCGGTTCGACAACCCGGATTGCTTCGACCCACTACGGGAGGACAACGAGCACTTCGGTTGGGGCAGCGGCGTCCACACCTGCATGGGCGGCCCGCTGGCGCGCCTGGAGGTCAACCTGGCGCTGGAAATCTTGCTGCGCCGCGTCGAATCCCCGAAACTGGTGGTCGACCCGCCGCCATACCGGCACAACCAGGTGTTCCGCGGGCCGCGGCACCTCTGGGTGGACTTCGCCGCGATCGCCGAGTGAGGTTGTTGCCGGTGCGACCTGGCATCAGGGGTCTGCCGGCGATCGCGCAGCCGCCGCCGCGTCGTGCGCGCACTTTTGGATCAGCCGGTCGTCAATGGGCGTTCCCGTGATGAGCGTCCGGAAATACATCGGCGCGATCAGAACTTCCATCACTGCCTCGACACGAGCCAGGGATTGATCGTGGACGCCATCTGCCCGGTGGAGTATCTCGGTGACCGAACCAAACCGCGCGGCCCAGAACTGGCTGATCAAGTCGTTGAGCTCAGGATCTTCGGCCCGCGCAGCGACGAGGCCGGCGATCAGCCGCCGATGCCGCAGATCACCTAGCGCCGCGGCGATCACGAACGCCAACTGATAGAAGTCGCGCTCCAGGTCACCGGTGGCGGGTATGGGCACGGTGGCTTCGGCCAGCTCCAGCGCGGCGTCGACCACCAACCGCGCTTTGCTCGGCCAGCGCCGGCCAACGGCTGCAAGCCGAACTGCACAACCCGATCCAGATTGGCGACGTCACCCTTCGGATTCGGGCGAGTATCGGCGTCACCCACGTTGATCGGCGCAACCAGCGCACCGCCGCCGACCTCCTTTACGACGCCGACCATGCCATGTACCAAGCCAAATCCGGCAAGCAAACCCCGCGCCCGACGACGGTCAACTTCAAACCCGCGTCGACGCGGCGACATCGAGCAGCTTGCCGTTGCCTATAGCCCAATGGCAACTCGGTCGCCGACGCGGATGACGCCCTTCTCTACCACCGCGAGGTAAGCCCCGGCGCAGGGCTGCGCTCCGTGACCCCCTGTGTCCCAACGGTTCTCGGCCGCGGGTGTGCGAAGCGCGTGCGGAGCCCGTGGCAGTGGGCCGTGCTCGAGCGTGGGCACCACGCACCGTGACGTGGCCGTCAGGACGCGCAGCCGCGCGTCGCCGACGGCGACGTCCTTGCCGACCCAGTCGTTTTCGGCATATGGCGGGTAGCCCGACGGCGTCGCGATCACCAGGTTCGGTCGGTAACGCAGCGCCTCGACGCCGATGTGCTCGAGGGTGGCCGTGGTGATCGCGTGCAGTGGGGCTTCGTCGGTGAACGAGTCGCCCGGGGTCGCCTGAGCGATCTCCAGGATGCGGCCACCGACCCGGGCGTCGTCAGCGTCGAGCCCGAACTCGAGCAGCTTCTCCGGGTCCGGGCGTTCCAGCGTTGCGCCGTCCGGTCGCTTGCCGATCAGTCGCACCGGCCGTCCCAGCAGCCGCGAAAGCAGTTCGTCGACGCCCGGGTCGTCAGCACTGACGTTGGTCCCGTCGGGCAGTCCGATGTTCACCCGTCCGGTGTCCCCGCTGGCCATGCATTTCAGCAGCCCTCGCCATAGCCGGGCATGCTTGGCGCTGGCCACATGCCCGGTCACGGCGTCGACGAGTGCCAGCCGCCGGTCCCCCTCGGCGCCGCACTCGTCGACGAACACGCTGTCAACGGTTTCGCCGAGCATCGACTTCACCGGGTAGCGGCGCAAACTTTCCACCCGCATCTGCACCGCAGCGAGACCTTCGAAGGCCGTCGGCTCCTTCACCAGCCATCCCACCCAGCGACACTGAACACACACCGTCAGGCAAACAGTATGCGGGCAGGCCCGCTAGTTGTAGATAGCGACTGCGCGGCGTCCACGGCCGCGAAGCAATTAATCCGGGCAGTAGGTCGATTCCGCGGCGCTGACCATGCCGGTGAGGTCTGCGAACGAGTAGCCTTTCGAGCTCAGGCTGGAGTGGAGGTCGGCGGCAATCGCATCTGGGGTTTTGCCAGCCAAGCGGTCGGAGCAGATCCCATGACCCATTGCGATCATGTCCGAGTCGGCTCCCGAGTTCCAATTGAATCCGAGGTTGTGCAGTTTCGAGAGGTATGTGTCGTCGGTGCTGTCAGCCATCGCAATCCCAGTACCAGTGGTCAGGGCAGCGCCAACCATGACGGGGATAGTTAGTTTGGCAAGCCAGCGAGGTGCAAACATTTCGTGCCCTTTCTGTCGGCGTCGAGGGTGTGGTCAGTATATGGGTGTACGGGGTGCGTAGATATTGAGAGTGGCGAGCTACCTTAATTGGCGGCCAATTGGCGACCGTTGCCCCGATCGACAATTTGCTCCGCGGTCAGTGAGCCAGCAGGCGCCTTTTCTGTTCGGTGAATTCCTCTTCGGTAAGGATTCCCGAGTCGCGCAGCGAGGCCAGTTCCCGGAGTTCGGCGGCGATGCTCGTGATCGGGCCGCTCGGCGGTGGTGTCGCCTGCTCAGGCTTGGTCGCCGCTGTCGGCTCGCGACGGCCGGCGCCACCGGTACCGGCCATCGCGCGCCCGGCCATACTCGCCAGGGCCATCTGACTGAACAGGCTCCCGGCGCTTCCCTCTGAGGCTGCTGCCGCGGCGCCGACGCTGGTGGCCGGCAACGCCAACGCAAGAGGGCGTACCAGCGGCGTCGTCGCGACCCAGGTCGGCGGAACGGACAGCCCGCTGATCGTGTTCGCCTGGCCCAAACCCGCCGAGACCGCCGATCCCCCAGCCAGGTTGGTGATCACCGGGAACGGCGTTGGGGGCACCGCCTCTGTCCCCGGCCAGGGCTCCACCCCCGCCCAGCCGCTGACGATGGCGTCCGTGTGGAAACCCGTCAGGGCACCGACAATGTCGTAGGGGAAAGACACGGCCGTCAATGGTGAGTCAATACCAAGTCCGGCCAGGCTGCTTGGTGCGTCGAGAAAAATTGAAACCAGATCGCTCAGCAGGTCCAGCGCGTCGAGCGGCGTCGCTTGGGCCGGGGTTGCCGCAAGGCTGGCCAGCGCGTTGGGTACCGCGGACAAGGCTTGCGGCGCCGACGACACGGCGCTCTGCACGTTGCCGGCGGAGGTACCGGCGGCTTGGCCGACCGCGGCGGCTTGGCTGGACACGCCGTCGGAGTTGGCGCTCTGCGGCGGTGAGGTGAACGGCGTCAGCGTCGTCGCCGATGCCGCCGAACCCGCGTAGCCGTACATGGCGGCGGCGTCTTGGGCCCACATCTCGGCGTATTGTGCTTCGGCGGTCGCTATCGCAGGGGTGTTCTGCCCGAAGATGTTCGTCGCGATCAGGGCCATCAGGAGGCTGCGGTTGGCCGTGATCACCGGTGGCGACACCGTTTCCGCGAACGCCGTCTCGTAGGCGGCGGCCGCGGCTTTGGCCTGGTTGGCGGCCTGCTCGGCCTGCGCGCCGGTGGCGCGCATCCATTCCAGGTAGGGCGCGGCCGCGGTGACCATCGCCGCCGATGCCGGCCCCAGCCAGGGCCCAGCGGTCAGTGCCGCGATCTCGGACTGATACGAGCTCGCCGCCGGCTGCAGGGCGGCGGCCAACCCTTCCCAGGCCACCGCGGCGGACAGCATCGGTCCCGAGCCAGGGCCGGCATACATTCGCGCGGAGTTGACCTCCGGCGGCAGTAATGCAAAGTCCATGTCGTTCCCTCCGATCCGATCCGATCCGATTCAAAGGCCGCTGGCGTGTTGACGGCCTCGCTGACGACGCACTGGACGGCGCAGCCAGAACCGGGCCAGCAAACGATCGCATCCCTCCAGTACTACATGTCTGCGGGTAACAGATGTTCGTTACCGCGCCGAACGGGCGGCTCGAGCCGGGGCCGCGGACGATCCCGCTGTGCGACCTCGGATTCGTTCGTGTAGAAGAGTGTGGTGGACGAGCCGCCCCCCAAGTCCTTCGATCCGTCGATGCTGCGAGAAGCGATGGCGAGACGGATGTACCGCCGATCGGTGGCCGAGGGCCAGATCGCGGTGCCGGCCGTTCCCGGCTTGATCGACGAGTACATCCAGCTGTGTAGCAACATCTGTGCCACCCTGGGCGTTTGGTACACGGCCGAACAATCTGTCCAGCTGAGGACGGTGCTGCAAGCCGAGTTGGCGAAGGCGTTCAAGGCCTCCCCTCGTTCGGACATCGTCATCTCGTTCAACGCTCCCTTCGGAACGGGGGTGAACTTCCGCGTCAAAGCCGACTGGCGGACGATCGAGGGCGACTACGACAACTGGGTTGCCCTGCGCGAGCCGCCACTGTTCGGCACCGAACCGGACGCGCGCGTGTTGGCGCTGGCCTGCGAAGCGGCGGACCCAGCGACCCATCGGGTGCTGGACGTCGGCGCGGGAACGGGGCGCAACGCCCTGGCCCTGGCCCGACGCGGCCACCCCGTGGACGCCGTCGAGATGACGCCCAAGTTCGCCGACGTTATTCGCGCGGAGGCCGAAAGTGAATCCCTCGGCGTGCGCGTCATCGAGAGCGACGTCTTCACGGCCCTGGAGGGTGTCCACGAGGAGTACCAGCTGATGGTGCTGTCTGAGGTGGTGCCAGACTTCCGCACCCCCCGGGAGTTGCGTGGCGCGTTTGAGCTCGCCGCGGATTGCCTGGCTCCCGGCGGACACCTGGTGCTGAACACCTTCTTGGCGCGCCCGGGCTACACCCCCGACAACGCCGCGCGGGAACTCGGGCAGCAGTGCAATAGCACGATCTTCACCCGCGACGAGCTGACCGGTGCCGCGGCACAGCTACCCTTCGAGCTCGTTGCCGACGACTCGGCCTATGAGTACGAGAAAGCTCACCTGCCCAAAGGCGCGTGGCCGCCCACCGGCTGGTTCGAAGGTTGGTCCAATGGCCTCGACGTGTTCGACGTCGAGCGTGAGGATTCTCCGATCGAGTTGCGCTGGCTCGTCTACCGGAAGTCGGGCACTGAAAGCCCGTGACGGGAAATATGCAATCGAACCGGCGTTCGCTGCTCATCGCGGCGCCGCTGTTGCTTGCGGCGATGGGCGCCACCGATAAGCCGGGCGCCATCGGAGACACCAAGTTGTCGCCGGCGCCCGAGACCGGCCCGGATCCGGGCGAAACGTTCGTCGAGCCATACGAACAAATCGCCTTCCAGCCGTGGGGCAACCTGCCGCCCCACAGCGGCGAAATGGCCAAGCTGTACGGAGATTTCGACCAGCCGGGGCCGTATCTGGTGATGATGAGATGGAATCCGGGTTGGTTCAGCGCGCCCCATACCTATGCGACCGACCGGATTCAGGTCGTGGTGTCCGGCACCTGGTTTGTCAACAGCGGCAACGACTTCCAGCCCCAGGACGCGGTTCCCGTCGGACCGGGTGGTTATGTGAAGCGGACCGCGCGTACCCCGCACTACGACGGCGTTCCCGCAAACCAGCCCGCCCCCGCCGTGATCGCAGTTTTCGGAGTTGGCCCCGTCGACGCGAAACTCGTCGACCCGACGCAGCCGTCATGGCGTCAGGTGTGATCGGTGGCGGACGGCGGAGTTGCCTTTTAGCGCAACGTTGTTCGGCCGACACCGCGCGCCGCTGATCAGCGGTGGGCAAATGACGGACGGCGTTCACCGCATATTTGTGAACCCTCCTTCAGGAAAGTCTTGACTGAATCCAGATAAGTGCGCCATATTGGCATAGTGTCCTCAACGGCGGAGCACGCGGAGCGGCTAAGGATGGCTGACCTGCGTGTGACCCGCCCCAGGCTCGCCGTCCTCGAGGCTGTGAACGCCAACCCGCACGCCGACACCGAGACGATCGTCTCCGCGGTGCGAGTGGACCTGCCCGATGTCTCCCGCCAGGCCGTTTACGACGTACTGAATGCGCTGACCACCGTCGGCCTGGTTCGGCGGATCCAGCCGTTGGGTTTGGTCGCTCGCTATGAGTCCCGAGTCGGCGACAACCACCACCACGTCGTATGCCGCTCGTGCGGGGTGATCAACGACATTGACTGTGCGGTCGGCGAGGCGCCATGCCTGACCCCGTCGGACGACGACAACGTTCTCGATGGCTTCGTCCTGCACGAGGCCGAGGTCATCTACTGGGGTCTGTGCCCCGATTGCTCGACCGCAGATTCTTGATCACTCCCGTGATCTCAGCCCGATTCACCACCACCGGAAAGGAATGCTGTGTCATCCGATACATCCCACAAGAGCGAGAGCGAAAGCCCGGTAATCGCCGCCCCTGAGCCCAAGGCGGATCATCCCCTGACGAATCAGGACTGGTGGCCCAACCAGGTCGACGTGTCGAAGCTGTACCCGCACCCGCTTCAGTCCAACCCGCTCGGCGCGGACTTCGACTATGCGGCGGAGTTCGCCACGCTCGACGTCGAAGCGCTTAAAGCCGACGTGTTCTCGGTGATGACCACCTCGCAGGACTGGTGGCCCGCCGACTACGGGCACTACGGCGGTCTGTTCATCCGGATGAGCTGGCATTCCGCGGGTACCTACCGCATTCACGACGGCCGCGGCGGCGGCGGCCAGGGGGCCCAGCGCTTCGCCCCGATCAACAGCTGGCCGGACAACGTGAGCCTGGACAAGGCCCGCCGGCTGCTGTGGCCGGTCAAGCAGAAGTACGGCAACAAGATCTCCTGGGCGGACCTGATCATCTTCGC
>NZ_JBKQOI010000290.1:0-2606 GCF_052145595.1 Mycobacterium sp.
CGCTCGACCGATATGCAGATCTGGCCGGAGTTGAAGTAGCCGCCCCACAACGCGCCGTCGACAGCCCGGTCGATATCGGCATCGGCGCAGACGATCATCGCGTCCTTACCACCCAGTTCGAGGCTGCACGGGATGAGCCGCTGCGCGGCGGCGACCGCGACCCGCCGGCCAGTGTTAACCGATCCGGTGAACATCACGAAGTCGACGAGATCGATGACCGCAGAGCCGGTTTCACCGTAGCCGTAAACCGCGTCGAAGACGTCCGGCGCCTCGATCTCCCGCCAGCCGGCGATCATCAGTTGCCAGCAGAGTGGAGTGAATTCGGACGGTTTGGACAACACGGCGCAACCTGCCATCAAGGCGGCCGGGATATCCAGCATCGGCACCGACAGCGGACCGTTCCACGGGGTGATCACCCCGACGAGTTGGTACGGCTCATAGGCGATGGTTAGCTTCTTCGCGGCGTTGGCAGCGCCGACCGGCCGGACGTTCTCGTCGGCCAGGAACTCCGCCGCGTTGTCTGTCCAGTAGTTGATGAGCTGCGGCACCAGCGCCTCGCTACCCGCCGTATCGCCCCACGACTTCCCCGTCTCACGCTCGACCATGCTGAGCAGTTCGTCGGTGTGGTCGAGTATCCAGTCCCGCCACTTGCCGAGCCACTCGGCGCGCCCTTCGACGCCCATGGCCTGCCACGCGGGCTGGGCCGCGCGCAGCCGGGCCGCAACCGCCTCCACCTCCGCGACGGATGTCACCGCCACCCTGCCGACCACCTCACCGGTGGCGGGGCACTTGACCACGATGTCGGTGCGAATATCGCTTGTTGCCGTTTGCATTCCCCGACGTTACTGCGTATTTTGGCCGCGAGCCAGGCTATTTGGCGAGCTCCCAGAATTGCAGCCAATCGGTCCCAGCAACGCATTGGCCCGCTCGGGCCACGAAGGCGTCCGTCGCTGAGGCCTCGGTCGGGGGTTACCGGATCGGCCGAGAACGCAAATCACGGATGGGATGGCAAGCGAAAAGCCGAATGCGAAACCGCCGCGCTCGGCCTTTCGCCTAGCGGACCTTGGACGGGTGGATGATCGGGCCGTCGAGCGCCACCTTCGGATTCCATCCGGCCAACAGTTTGCGCTGATGGCAGAATTCCTGGCCCTGGATGCACTCGCCGTTATAGGCGTCCGCCTCGGGCGATGTCGCCAGCCAATAGACCACCTCGCCGATCACCTCGGGCGGCTGCCAGGTGCCGTCATCGGCTGAAAACCCGAAGCCAGCCATGTCCTGGGCGATGCGCTCTGTTCTGATCGGGCCGGGCTGGATGTTGAACGCGCGGATTCCCTGGTCGGCGTATTCGACCGCGAGCAGGCCGGCAATGGTGTGTCCCGCCGCCTTCGACATGGCGTAGCTCAGCCCCCACCCGCCTTTCCCGACCTTCGCCGGCGGCACGTCATAGGCCGCGCCGGACGTGATGTAGATGATCGTGCCGCCGCCCTGCTTCAGCATGGCCGGAAGGAAGACGCGGTTGAGCACGAGCGGCGCGAAGGCGTTGCCCTGCACGTGTTTTTCCAGGACTTCGACCGGCGTTTCGGCGATGAGATCCATATGCCCCGGACCGATGAAGCGGGCGTTGTGCACCACCAAATCGACATTGCCCCAGCGTTCGAGCACCGTTGTCGCGGCAGCACCCAACGATCCCCGATCGAGCAGGTCGGCCGGCAGCACCATCACCTCGGCACCGGCCGCGCGCATCGCATCTGCCGTGCTGGTCAGGCTCCCGGGCAAGGGCGTCGTGTCGGACTTTTTCACCGTGCTTGAATGTTCGCGCTGCTCGCCTTCGTCGATCGTGCGCGCCGTAATGGCGACATCAAAGCCGCCTTGCGCCAGCCTTATCGCAATCGCCTTGCCGATCCCTCGGCTCGCTCCCGTTACGAATGCCTTCCTCCTCTGCGTCACTTTCCTCTCCCGTCGCACTGGTGGAACAGATCGTTCTGACTATTTAATGAAAATCTTTGGTGTCTCGGCGATAGCGAGACCTGGCGTCGCTCCCGCCAGACTGGGCTGTACTTTGCAACTGGCTTCGTAGGCATCGCACGTTGGTACTCGAAGGTTCTGGCCGTCCTGATCAAGGCGATCGAAGAAGGAGTCTCCACGGTTGCGGTCGACGGTGTAGGCGTCGACGGCGGTGCAGGGCAGCAGTTTTGGCAGCACTTTAGCAGCATTGCCGGGCGCGAATACCCGCGCGCCGCCGCGCCAGCAAACTCGAACCGCAGCGCCGAGCGCCGCGTCTGACCCGTCACGGATGACATAGAGCGTGAGGCGATCCGCGCCGAGGGTCTAGACCCCAACAACCCCGCCGTGGTGGGAGCATCAGAGCTAGTACGGCTGGAATTGCGCCGCGCTGATCCGAATGTTCGCCGTCAAAGGGCGGGGCCGAGGCTATGCACACCGAACCGCTGTGAGATCTGGAACCGATTGAAGGAGGGCCAGGAAGATGGCAACCATGCGGTCTGTCGTCGCCGACACGGTCGGCGAACCGTCCGAGGTCCTGCACCTGCAGGCCCGCCCGATTCCGAAGCCCGGTCCCGGTCAGGTCCGGATCCGGGTGGCAGCTG
>NZ_JBKQOI010000291.1:0-8917 GCF_052145595.1 Mycobacterium sp.
TGATGCAGGGAATGATGGGCGGCATGATGGGACCCGGTCGCATGATGGGACCCGGTCGCATGATGGGACCCGGCCACTAAGCAGCCGCCTGACCCTCGTCTCGCATTAGCAGCCGGGCGGCCTTCGCCCCTACCCGCTGCGTTCAAAATCAGCCCGCCGCCCACCTATGTGCTGAAGCAAATGATGGCTGTCGTCGTACCACTTCGCCGGTCGGATGGTCCACCGGAATGCTCCGTGTCCTTCGACGCGCACTGGAAATTCGGGACCTGCGATCTGCCGAACCTGACCTGCCGGACAGCAGGTGGCCGTCTTGCCGGTGACGATGGTGGGCTGGCTGGTCTAAGCCGGCGTGGCCGGTGGGTTCACCTCTTGCTGGCGATGATGTGGAATCCGGTGACGATGTCGGGCTCGATGGCAAGCACAGTGTCTGCGTGATTGACCCACGGACGCAGCAGTCGTTCATAGCGCGAGACCTGGCCAGGATCGTTTACACGGTGCGCCCAGCATGCGCCTGGTGGCAGTCTGCCGCGAGACCGGCGTAGTCCTGGCTAGCGGCGGCTATATTGGCCTTGCCCACGGCGATCCCCAAGTCTTGCATATGGGTGTTAGTGAGTTCGGCCCATGCGCGCACGGCGTGAGCGTGAGACGTTGTCGTGGCGGTGGTGCTACTGCTGGTGTGTGTTTGGGGTACGCAGCCAGCGGCGACAAGAACCAACGCTGCGCCCACAATGGCTTCCTTCATCACTGCTGGCCTCCTGACCTCTTTTCAATGCCATTGCTTCGACGGCTACGGCATGCCATGAGGGAAGGGAACACACTTGGGCGGCATCGCCATGATTAATATCGTGACCTGTGGACATCGGAAGTGGTGCTTCTGCTCTCCATCCACGCAGAGGTAGTAGGCATTCGAATCGTTGGCATCCCGCACGTAGTTAATCCCCGCGATGTCAGGGCAGGTGATGTCAGTGTCCCGGGGAATGTGCGGCGGCTGCGCGTGCGCCACACCCGGACTTACAACGGTCACCCACCCGAGGCCGACAACGGCGGCCACCTGTTTGATCTTGGCTGACACGAACATTCCTAATCTTCCATGCCAGCACGGGTGTCTGGACAAGGGCCTTTCGGCCTGGCGTGATCGCCTAACGTCACCTGTGACGCCCGAGGGACGGAGGAAACCGAGCCCGCAAACCCTAGTCGGCCCGGCGGGCGGATCGTCGCGTGCTCAGCCTGTCTTGCGACAGCGTCGAGGCCTACTCGATGTAGGCGCGATCCGGTTCGATAGCGACGGGATCGTTGCCGTTCATTTCCGTTTTCTCCCAACAAATTAGCGTCAATACCTCATCAAAACTGTTCCGCACATCGCTTATTCGGCGTACTGCGGACCAACTGCGGACCAGGGCCACCGATGCGTAGCTGCGCCGCAGGTCAGCGCGTTAGCTGCCTCACACGTCGTAGTAGAGCGCGAACTCGTACGGGGTGACCCGCAGGTTGAACGGCGCAATCTCATAATCGCGCTTGTAGTCGATCCACGTCTCGATCAGGTCGGGCGTGAAAACGCCTCCCTCGGTGAGGTATTCGCTGTCTTCCTCGAGACGGTCGATCACCGCCGATAGCGACGTCGGAGCCTGAACGATTTCCGCGGCCTCTTCCGGCGGTAGCTCGTAGAGGTCCTTGTCCACGGGTGGAGGCGGCTCGATCTGGTTCTTGATGCCGTCCAGGCCGGCCATCAGCATCGCCGAGAAGGCCAGGTACGGGTTGCCCGATGAGTCGGGGCAGCGGAACTCCAACCGCTTGGCCTTCGGGTTGCTGCCGGTGATCGGGATGCGCACACACGCAGAGCGGTTGCGCTGGCTGTAGACCAGGTTGATCGGGGCCTCATAGCCGGGAACCAACCGCTTGTAGGAGTTCACCGTCGGGTTGGTAAAGGCCAGCAACGACGGCGCGTGGTAGAGCAATCCCCCGATGTAGTGGCGGGCGATGTCGGACAGCCCGGCATACCCCTCCTCGTCGTACATCAGTGGGACGCCGTCCTTCCACAACGACTGATGGCAGTGCATACCGGAACCGTTGTCACCGAACAGCGGCTTCGGCATGAACGTGACGGTCTTGCCGGCCTGCCATGCGGTTTGCTTGACGATGTATTTGTACATTTGATGGTCGTCAGCCGCGTGCAGCAATGTGTTGAACTTGTAGTTGATCTCGGTCTGGCCGCCGCTGCCCACTTCGTGGTGGCCTTTCTCCAGAGAAAAGCCGGCGTTGGTCAGATTGGTGAGAATCCTGTCGCGCAGGTCGACGTAGTGGTCGGTCGGGGCTACGGGGAAGTAGCCGCCCTTGGGGCGGACCTTGTAGCCGCGGTTGGGGCTGCCGTCGGCCTCGGTATCTGCTCCGGTGTTCCACCACCCCGATGTCGCGTCGACCTCGTAGAACGAGGTATTGGTGCGCGAGTCGAAGCTCACCTTGTCGAAGATGTAGAACTCGGCTTCTGGGCCGAAGTAGGCGGTGTCCGCGATGCCGGAGCTGATCAGGTAGTTCTCGGCCTTGCGGGCGACGTTACGCGGATCGCGCGAGTACAACTCGAGGGTGAACGGGTCGTGCACGAAGAAGTTGACGTTGAGCGTTTTGGCTTCGCGGAACGGGTCGAGGGTCGCGGTTTCCGGATCGGGAAGCAGCAGCATGTCGGACTCGTGGATCGATTGGAACCCGCGAATGGAGGAGCCATCGAAGGCCAAGCCTTCCTCGAACACGTTCTCGTCAAAGACGTAAATCGGAATCGTGAAGTGCTGCATGGTGCCCGGCAGGTCACAGAAGCGGACGTCGACATACTCAATGTCCTCGTCCTGGACAAGTTTGAAGATGTCGTCGGGCGTGTTTTCGGACACAGAAGGCTCCTTTGGTTGGTTGTCCGCGGACCGACGGCGAACCCAGCCCGCCATGATCCTGTTGGTGGCGCCAGCGGCACTCATGCCGACCCCGCATCCGGGCCAGCGTCACTGACAACTCACGCTCGCCGCGCCAACACAACGCCCGACAGACCACGCCAGTATTACGACTTTTCACGTCGGTATCACTGGCGCGACGGTTTTTTCTACGCCTGAACTATTTCGTCTGCGTGACGACCGCGAGTCGAACCTGTTGCGCCCCAAAAAAGACGCGAGTTCGATTAGGTCGTGGCAGGCGACTCCGCTTGCGGCACATCGGTGTTGACCTTCCTCTATCCGGGCTGCTCCGGTGGCACTATCCGGCATAGTGGCCGATAGTCATATGAACGGAATACGAACGAGTGAACGCAGGCGTCAGCAGAGGTGGGAGTATTTATGCCGCACAACACAAAGCCACGGCCGAATGATGAAGACGATGCCATCGATTCCCCGGCTTGAGCTAAGGCCGGACCATACACAACGTATGGAGCAACCCGGTTCTCCCCCTATGCGCGAGATCATGCATCGCGAAATCATCGTCAGCGGCGACGACCCGCTGTCGAGGACGATTGCCGAGGAGCTCAGGGGTGCCGGCGCGCGGATAATCAAGATCAACACTGCCGCCGATCTCAACGGCGCTGGGGTACATCGCGCGCGCGCCGTTGTGTGCGCCGGGCCCAATGACGCGATAAATCTCGAAATCGCTTTGTTGGCAAGGCAATACAGCCCGAATGTCCGCGTGGTGGCACGTCTGGCCAACGACGTGCTGCGCGAAGCGGTGGCCGCCGTTAACGGCCCTGGCGCGATTTTGGACGTCGCCGAGCTTGCGACACCATCCCTTGTCGAGGCGGTTCTGTCGCGTAACGCGCACCAGTTCGACACGGCCGGTATCGAATTCGTCGTGTGGGGAGCCGAGGCGCCGTACGACGGGACTCTGCGCGAGATCTACGCCGACCTGGCACCGGTGGCGGTGGTCCACGGCAAGAATTCACCCGCCCCCGGCGAGGTGGTCCCGTGTCCGGGACGGGATCTGAAGGTCTACGCCGGCGACTGGACCTCGATGATCGGCGTCAAAGACGAATTGGCAGCCCGCGGCATCACGGTGCATCCCCCGACCGCGACGCGCTCTCGCCACTCCCGGGCGCGACGCATAATCGATGCCGCGCGTGCCATGCGCGACGACCTGAACCCGCTGCTTTTTCCCTCGTTGGCATTCGCGCTGTTCCTCGTGCTCAGCGCGACGGTCGTGGTGCGCTTCACCTACCGGAACCCGCGGATGTCGTGGATTGACGCCCTGTACTTCACCTCCGAGACAATTACGACCGTGGGCTATGGCGATTTCAGCTTCGGCCAACAATCCTCTTGGCTGCGACTGTTCGCCGTCGGGTTGATGTTCAGCGGCACGATCGTAACCGCCATCCTCGTCGCGTTCATTGCGGACCTGCTGCTGTCGCGCCGCTTCGTCCAAACGGCCGGACTCCGACGGGCACGGCATATGCGCGACCACGTCGTCGTTGTCGGATTGGGTTCAGTGGGCATCCGCGTCGTGAGTGATCTGACCGCTGCCGGATACGACGTCCTTGTCATCGAGGGCGACGAGGACAACCGCTTCCTGCCGACCTTGGCCGAACTCGACGTGCCGGTGATTTTCGGAGACTCGACGATGCGCCAGACGCTGGAATCAGCGCGCGTCGATCGCGCCCGCGGAGTGGCGGTGGTGAACAACGACGACATGGAGAACATCGAGACCGGGATCGTGCTGCTGGAGATCTTGGGATCCGATACGAAGGTGCCGATCGTCATGCGCGTTCAAGGGCGCGCGCTGAGCGCCGCGGTCAATCAACGATTCGGTTTCGAAAACGTGCGGTCGATCGTCGACTTGGCAGCCCCCTGGTTCATCGGCGCCGCGATGGGCCTGCAGGTGCTGGGGACGTTTTGGGTCGGGCAGCGCTCCTTTATGGTCGGCGGAATGCTCGTGGCGGCTGGCAGCGAGCTGGATGGACTGCGGATGGTGGATTTGTCTACCCAAACGCGCGTCATCGCGATCACTCGACCGGAAGGGGCCGTCAGCTTACGCCCCCGCCGCGACGCCCGACTGAAAGCCGGCGACACCGCGTACCTCATCGGCCCTTACCGCGAGCTGATCGCGACGCTGCGCAAGGGCCAGCCTCCACCGGTGACCGCGATCGACGGTGGGCGCTCGGCGGCACTGGCGGCGGCGCGTTCGCTGCACGGGCCACAAATGCGCCCGCCAAGATGGGCGCAAGACACCGAGGTTTGACGACGGATTTCGCAGCTTCGTAACGCAATTCGCGCATAACTCCACGCCCAAGTCGAAAACAGAGAAATACCGGGCGGCTTGGCTGACGACCAGCCGCTCAACGGGGTCAGACTGTCAAATTCTGCTCTCGGGCAGAAACGCGAAACGGCCCACGGATGCGGTTAAGACCCTTGTGTGCGGTTGAGGCGCATTAGAGCATGAAATTTGACCCTCCTAAGGGTCCCTCGCCAAAGGACGCAAGCGTGAGCGCCTGACATGACGCGTCATCGGTTCCGGGCTCCGGATCCGTCCCGAGGTCGTTACTTGCGCAACGACCCAGGAGTCGAGGCAGCCAGGCGACGTCGGCGCTCGATCGCAGTGTCAGTGATGCCGGCTGGGCCCACTTGGCATCGATTTTTCGCCAGCCTTGCGGCGAATTGGCTTTTCACGCCCACGGGGCGGGAAAGAACTCGGCGGCTTCCAGCCGTCGGATAAATCACTACATCCCCATAACTCTGACAAACGCAACAAGGAGGCGTCCATGTCTTTCGTGACCACACAGCCTGAAGCGTTGGCATATGCGGCGGGCAAGCTTCAAACTCTCGGATCTGCGATGGCCGCCGAGAGCGCGGCCGTGGCATCCCCGACCACGGGGGTGATTCCCGCAGCCGCTGATGAGGTGTCGGCAATGCAGGCGGCAATTTTCGCGGCGTACGGCACCCTGTATCAGTCGGTCAACGCCCAAGCCGCGGCGATTCATGAGCTCTTTGTTCACACTTTGGGGGTCAGCGCGGGTTCGTACGTAGCCACTGAGTTCGCCAACTCCAATGCAACTGCTTCGCCCTTGTCGGGAGGGATCTCGGGTCTCCTCAGTTCTGCCGCCAATACGGCTGCCGCTGACCCGCCGGGTGGCAGCCTTGCCAACATCTTCGACATCGGGGGTGGGAACTGGGGCTCCGCTACGTCGGACCTGCTCGATATGGCACAGGGCGGTATTCTTCCCGCCGCCAATGAGGACGTCGCCGGCAATGCCGCGGGTGCGGCGGGCGGCTTGGATGGAACAGGTTTCACAGGCGCGATGGGGCCGGCGGCCTCTCCAGGCGTAGGCGCGGTTCCCATGTTTGGGGGTCTGGGCCAGGCGGCCCCGGCCGGCGGGTTGTCGGTGCCGCCCAGTTGGGCCGCCGCGGCCGCCGCCCCGGCGGCGAGCCCTGGCGAGCTGACAACCGAGGGCTGGACAGCCCCGGCGTCACAAAGCACGCCGGTGACAACCATGCCGGCCGGAATGCCCGCGGTGGCCACGGCCGGGAAAGCCGGTGGCTTGGGCGGGCCGCGCTACGGCGTCAAGCCGACCGTGATGGGACGACCGGCGGTCGTCTAGGAACCCAGGCGCCATCGCGCTCGCAACCGACTCACAAGACGTGGGATTTCCTCAAAGGAGAGGGATGTAGAAATGGATTTCGGAGCATTACCCCCAGAGATCAACTCAGGACGCATGTACGCCGGTGCGGGTGCGGGACCGATGATGGCCGCGGCGACGGCGTGGAACAACCTGGCTGTCGAATTGAGTTCAACGGCAGCGGGCTACGAATCGGTGATCACAGAGCTCACCGGCGAGCAGTGGCTGGGTCCGGCGTCGGCATCGATGGCAGCCGCGGTCCAGCCGTACGTGGCGTGGTTGAACCTCACCGCGGGGCACGCCCAGCACGCGGCCATGCAGGCCACGGCATCTGCGGCTGCCTTTGAGACGGCCTTTGCAGCGACGGTGCCCCCGCCGATGATCGTGGCCAACAGAGCTCAGCTGGCGGCACTCGTCGCGACCAACTTCCTGGGCATAAACACGTCGGCGATCGTGGCCACCGAGGCCCATTACGCCGAAATGTGGGCGCAAGACGCCGCCGCCATGTATGGCTACGCCGCCTCCTCGGCGAGCGCCGGGACCTTGACCCCGATGGCCCCTCCTGCGCCGACCGCCAACCCGGCCGGGCTGGGCGGCCAAGCCGCCGCGGTCGCCCAAGCCGGCGCCGTCGCCGGCGCGCAGGCGGGGCTGATACAGACGATCTCCACTTTGCCCAATGCGGTTGCCGCACTTGCCTCCCCGCTCAGCGCCGCTGCCGCGCCCGCCCAAGCCACACCTGCGCTCCTGAGCATCCCGCTGGTGTCAAATACCATCAACGGAATAGTGAACACCCTGGCTTGGTGGGTCATGAACACCATCCCGACTACGGTGTTGATTACCCACGCCGTTAACGGTGCCCCAGCAGCTGCGGCCGCAGCTACCAGCGCCGAGACTGTTGCGGGCGGTTCGGGGGTAACGGGCTTTGCGGGCGCGCTGGTGCCGGCTGGCTCTACCGGCTTCGGTGGCGCGCCGGTGCTGGCGGGTTTAGGCCGGGCAGCCACGGTTGGTGGTTTGTCGGTGCCGACCAGTTGGTCAGTGGCCACCCCGGCGACAAGCTCTGGTGCTTCGGCGTTAGCGGGCTCCGGCTGGGCCGTCGCCCCAGAGGAAGCGGCGCCAATGGCAGCGGTGCCAGCTGGGATGCCGGCGATGGCCACGGCCGGGAAATCGCTTGGCTTCGGCGGGCCGCGGTACGGATTCAAACCCACGGTGATGCCCAAAATGGTCCTCGTATGACAGAAAAGAGGCGCGAACGCGTGTGGGCATATGCGAAAAGCCGGGTCAAGCTGCCGGTCTGAGTTGTATCTGGTTGGTTCGTGTGTATCCCGCCGGTTGGCCGCAGGCTGCCTGCATGTAGACCTGTTGATCTGTGCCCGCAAGGGTATTTGCATCCCACGTTATGTGGGCGTTCGCGGCGTAGGGAACTCTCGTACCGTCCGGGCAACGGATGTTGTCGAACATGTCGATCACCCATTGACCATGGATCAACTGCGCTCGGCTATTTCCGGCCCCGGCTCGTATGTCGATGCATCCATCACCGCAGGGATTGATGTTCCAGTCGGTTTGAGTGGTTTGGCCAGCTGGGTTGGTCTCGGTGAGGATGTAGTCGCCGCTCATCGCGGGAGTGGCGGATGCGGGTGCAGCTGGTGCTCCGGCAGCTACGGCGGCGAAGATCGCGGCTGCGGCGATCGCGCGCGTGATGTCCATGTTTTTCTCCCCGCTTGGGCAAACGGTTGGGAGCGACCACACACGTGCGGTTGGCAAAGAAAGCTAGCCGGTTACCTCTGGTTTTTACTCGCCGTCGCCTCGGCTGACAACCGACGCCCTTTGCCCGAGCTTGCGCGAGACCTGCATGAGCGATACCAGACCTGTCGCCATCCCGGGCCGTCCGACCGCCTCCGCAAGCGCTTTCTTTCCTGAGTCGGACGCGTCGAGCCCGTTCACGATGGTGACCTGGACTATCCCTTTTCCAGCGTGAACTGGCACAAATCGGTGTAGCCGTCGCGGAACAACTCGGCACAGCCGGTCAGGTACTTCATGTACCGGTCGTAGACCTCCTCCGACTGGATCGCGATCGCCTCGTCCTTATGAGCCTCCAGTGCCGCCGCCCACATGTCGAGCGTCCTCGCGTAGTGCAGCTGCAGCCGCTGGATCCGGCTCACCGTGAACCCGACCTTCGTGGCGTGCTCCTCGACCCGTGCCACCGTCGGCACCCGGCCGCCGGGGAAGATCTCGTCCAGGATGAATTTGAAGAAACGCACATGCCGCATCGTGATCGGCAGATTGCGCTCTTTGAGCTCCTGCCTGCTCAACAGCACGATCGTGTGCAGCAGCATCGTGCCATCG
>NZ_JBKQOI010000292.1:0-43207 GCF_052145595.1 Mycobacterium sp.
CAGCCGCGGCGGTGCTGACTGGCGAGTTCTCCGAATGTTTGTCATCAACGGGCTGTTGTCGATCGGTGAGACGGCCTAGGGTGGGGTATCGGGCCCACGCAGACGAGCTCGCCGTGTAGCCGCCCACATGGCGGTCATGCCTTCCAGTGATAGTAGGCGCGAGATGAGTAGGACCCAGCACAAGCCGGGCATCATTCTTATTGGCGGCACAGGACGCTCAAAAGCCCTTGCGCCAGCTAGCTTTTCGTAGTGCTGAACTTCCTCGGCCACCGGCAGTTCGAACACTGCGACTCATCTGTTCACTGGCTCAGCCTCGACCGGCTGGCCCAGAGCAACCCAAAAGCTTTAAGAGAGGTCCATCATGGCTGAGCCATCAACACAACCCAACGGCCACAAGGGCGCTGCCGCATCTGACGGCAAGGCCGGCCAACCCATCGCGGCGCCTGAGCAGGACCAGATGCGGCGGGATATCTTGCCCATCCCGGACGCCAAGCATGTCGGCCTGACGACGTATGACGCCAAGGACCCGGACACCAAGTACCCGCCGATCACCGCACTGCGCCCGCCCAAGGGCGCACCCAACGTACTGATCGTGATGCTCGACGATGTGGGCTTCGGTGGATCGTCGGCCTTCGGCGGTCCGTGCAATACGCCGACGGCCGAGCGGCTAGCAGCGGGCGGGTTGAAGCTGAACCGCTTTCACACCACGGCGCTGTGCTCGCCCACGCGGCAGGCATTGCTGACCGGGCGCAATCATCACTCGGTGGGGATGGGCGGCATCACGGAGATCGCGACATCGGCACCGGGCAACAGCAGCGTGCGGCCCAAGGAGAAGGCACCCATCGCCGAAACCCTAATGCTCAACGGCTATTCGACGGCGCAGTTCGGCAAGTGCCACGAGGTGCCGGTCTGGGAAGTCTCTCCCGTGGGGCCGTTCAACCAGTGGCCCACCGGTTCGGGCTTCGAGTACTTCTACGGCTTCGTCGGTGCCGAGGCCAACCAGTATTACCCCGGGTTATATGAGGGCACCTCGCCGGTGGAACCGCCGAAGTCACCCGAGGAGGGCTACACGCTGACCGAGGATCTCGCCGACCGCGCCATCACCTGGGTGCGCCAGCAGAAGGCGCTGGTGCCCGACAAGCCGTTCTTCATGTATTGGGCGCCCGGTGCCACCCACGCGCCGCACCACGTGCCCAAGGAGTGGTCGGACAAGTACAAGGGCAAGTTCGACGGCGGGTGGGACACGTTGCGCGAGCAGATCATTGCCCGGCAAAAAGAACTGGGCGTGGTGCCCGCCGACGCGGAGCTGACCAGACGCCACGACGAGATCCCGGCCTGGGAGGACATGCCCGCCGACCTGAAGCCAGTGCTGGCCCGCGAGATGGAGCTCTACGCCGGCTTCCTCGAGCAGACCGACCACGAGGTTGGCCGCCTCGTCGACACCCTCGAGGACCTGGGGGTACTCGAGGACACGCTGATCTACTACATCATCGGCGACAACGGCGCCTCGGCCGAAGGCACACTGAACGGTTCCTTCAACGAGATGGCCATGCTGAACGGCATGCCGGAAATCGAGACAACCGAGTTCCTGCTGTCCAAGATCGATGATTTCGGCACGCCGAAGGCCTACAACCACTACGCGGTCGGCTGGGCACACGCCCTGTGCACGCCGTATCAGTGGACCAAGCAGGTGGCCTCACACTGGGGCGGCACCCGCAACGGCACCATCGTGCACTGGCCCAACGGCTTCGCCGACAAAGGCAAGTCCCGCAACCAGTTTCACCACATCATCGACGTCGCCAAGACCATCGTCGACGCGGCCGGACTGCCCGAGCCCACCGTGGTGAACAGCATTACGCAGGCGCCGCTGGAAGGCGTCAGCATGCTGCCCACCCTGCGCGACGGCGATGCGCCCGAGCACCACGACGTCCAGTATTTCGAGATACTCGGCAACCGCGGCATTTACCACAAAGGCTGGACTGCGGTGACTAAGCACCGCACGCCGTGGACCACCGAGGCGCCGCCGGCGTTCGACGACGATGTCTGGGAGCTATACGGACCCGACGACTGGACACAGGCACACAACCTGGCCAAGGAGAACCCGCAGAAGCTCGCCGACATGCAGCGCCTGTGGCTCATCGAGGCCGTCAAATACAACGTCGTGCCCCTTGATGACCGCACCTTCGAGCGCTTCAACCCCGACCTCGCCGGGCGCCCCCAGCTGATCCGTGGGAACAGCCAGCTGCTGTTCCCCGGGATGCGGGTCAGCGAGAACTGCGTGCTCACCCTGAAGAACAAGTCATATTCGGTGACCGCCGACATCACCGTGCCGGAATCTGGCGCCACCGGCGTCATCATCACCCAGGGCGGCATAGTGGGCGGCTGGTCGCTGTACGCGCATCAGGGCAGGCTCAAATATTGCTATAACTTCCTGGGCGTCGAGCACTACATGATCACTGCCGAGCAGCCCGTCCCAGCGGGAAAGCACCAGGTGCGAATGGAATTCAAGTACGACGGGGGCGGCCTGGGCAAAGGCGGCGACGTCACCCTCTACTACGACGGCAAATCCGTGGGCCAGGGCCGCGTCGAACGGACGCAGCCGATGATCTACTCCGCCGACGAGGCCTGCGACGTTGGCGCCGACACCGGCTCACCCGCATCCCCGGATTACGGCCCCACCGGCAACAAGTTTTCCGGTCAGATCGACTGGGTGCAGATCGACATCGGCGGCGACAGCCAAGATCACCTCATCAAACCCGAGGACCGGCTCACCGTCGCGATGGCGCGGCAATAATGTTGCGGCTCTTAGTGATTCAGCGGTGAGTGGAACGGCCGGAAGCGTCGAAGAACCGCAATTCGAGCTCCATCGCCTGGTGATACAGGATGGCCAGGCGGTCGTGATCGCCTCCGTAGCGGTCGAGTAGAACCTCGAGACGTCGTGCCTGGGACTCGAACTCAGCGCTCGAGTACGTCATCACCCACTCGCGATATGGACTCTCGGGCTTTGTCCGAGCGGCCAGCTGCTGACCGAGGTAGGCGTAGAGCCGCATACACGGCGTCATCGCCGCCGCGATGTGGCCGACCGGCTCGAGCGCAGCGACCGCCAACAAGAAGTTGGTATACGCCGAGGTGGCGGGGTCTGCCGCTTGGTGAAGGTCGACATCCCAGCGGGCCGCATAGCCCTGGTGAAGGCGGAGCTCGTCGGCGGTGGCGTCGAGTAGCTCCCTGAACGCGATCAGCCCGTCTTGGTCCGGGCTCTTCGCCAGAGCCAGAGCGTAGGCGCGGCAGAATGCGTCGAGGAAGACGGCGTCCTGTCCCACGTAGTAGGCGAACGTAGCGCGGGCCAACTCTCCCGACGCGATGCCCTGGACGAACGTGTGCTCTAGCGCCGCGTCGGCCAGGACTCGGTTGCGGTGCCACAACGAGTCGGAAAGCGAGGCCACGAACCAAGCCTAGGGCTCGGCAAAGCCTCGACGAGCTCATGTGTAGTGACAGCGCACTCAAGCGCGCAGGACGGTGGGCTTGACGTTGACGGCGTTGGGCGCAGCGTGGCCGTCGCCGCCCGGCGTTACCTCGGCTCAGTGAACGTCCTGTCAGTCACCGCGCTCAGGAGCTGGCCGTGCAAGCCCCCGGCACCGGGGCTGAACAAATATGATGATATATCTATCCGTTAAACAAATAGTCTGATATGTTCATTCGAGTGTGACAAGCAGTACCACCGACCGGCGGTGCGATGACGACACCACCCGGATCTGGGCGGTGACCAAGTGAGGAGGGCCGCGATGGCGACTTATGCAGAAACACGATCTCAAATCGGCGTTGGGCGGTGGCGCGACCGCAAGCGGCATCTGTGGCTGTTGGGCCTGATCCTGCCGACGTCGTTGATCGTGGCCGTCGCGCTGGCGTGGCTGTTCGGCACGGTCGGCTGGCACGCTGCGACGCCGGTGGTGTGGTGGATCGGACCGATCCTGCTCTACGTGCTGTTGCCGATTCTGGATGTGTTCTTCGGCGCCGATGGCCAGAACCCGCCGGACGAGGTGATGGAATACCTCGAGAACGACAAGTACTACCGGTACTGCACCTACGCTGTCATTCCGTTCCAGATGCTCAGCCTGGTTCTGGCGTGCTACCTGTGGTCGGCTAACGATCTGAGCTGGCTCGGGATCAGCGGCGGTCTAGGCCTGATCTCGAAGATCGGGGTGTTGATCACCGTCGGCATCGTGGGCGGGGTGGGCATCAACACGGCCCACGAGTTAGGGCACAAGCGCGAGAACCTGGAGCGGTGGCTGTCCAAGATCACCCTCGCCCAAACCCTCTACGGGCACTTCTACATCGAGCACAACCGCGGCCACCACGTCCGCGTCGCCACCCCGGAGGACCCCGCCAGTTCACGATTCGGGGAGAACTTCTGGATGTTCTTGCCGCGCAGCATGTTCGGCTCGGCCAAGTCGTCTTGGGGGCTGGAAAAGACTCGTATGCAGCGCATCGGCAAGTCCACCTGGAGCATTCAGAACGACGTGCTCAACGCCTGGATGATGTCGATCGTGCTGTTCGGCGCGCTGACCGCCGTTTTCGGGTGGCAGGTGCTGCCGTTCCTGCTCATCCAGGCCGTATACGGCGCGTCGCTGCTGGAGTCGGTGAACTTCCTCGAGCACTACGGACTGCTGCGGCAAAAGACCGCTTCCGGACGCTACGAACGGTGCGCGCCGGTGCACAGCTGGAACTCCGACCACATTGTCACCAACATCTTCCTCTGGCACTTACAGCGGCACAGCGACCATCACGCCAACCCGGTACGCCGCTACCAGACCCTGCGCAGCATGGACGGTGCCCCCAATCTGCCGACCGGATACGCCACCCTGATCAGCCTGACCTACTTCCCCCCGCTGTGGCGCAAGCTGATGGACCACCGCGTGCTCGAGCACTACCGGGGCGACATCACCGCAGTGAACATCCACCCGCGCAAGCGCGATCAGATCCTCGCCCGCTACGGAGCCCAGTGATGGCGGCCTACCAGTGCCCCGTCTGTGGCTACGTCTACCACGAGGCAGCCGGCGCGCCGCGCGAGGGATATCCGGCCGGAACCCGCTGGGCCGACGTCGACGACACCTGGCCCTGCCCGGACTGCGGAGTCCGCGAGAAGATCGACTTCGAACCCAGAGAGGCCTGACATGGCAACCGATTTCAAGCTCTACCGCTGCCTGCAGTGCGGATTCGAATACGACGAAGCACAAGGATGGCCTGAAGACGGCATCGCCCCGGGAACCCGCTGGGACGACATCCCCGACGACTGGAGCTGCCCGGACTGCGGCGCGGCCAAGTCGGACTTCGAGATGATCGAAATGAGCCGGGCGTGAACACCATCGTAGGCGTCGCCGGAGCCAACGCCGCACACGCCCTGCCGACAACAAGATACGACGGCCGTGTCGTTCGGGAGGGAAGGTTCGTCAGCGCGCTGGCGATGAAGCGGCCCAAGGATATTCGAACTGCCCGCGGCCTTATCCCCGGACGGGATCATCGCCGTCGACGACCCCCTCGACGAATGACCGGCGAGGCTGACCAAGTTCATCGAGACCGGGATCGTCGAAAGCAGATTGTGGATGCACACTAACCTCGGCTACATGGTCGAGCCCACGTCCTCGCGAAACCGCAGCCCGTATCAGAACACCGCTCTGTCTCTAATGCGCACCGGGGTTCTCGACGCGATGCACGGTTTGCTTCTCGAACGGAAATGGTCGTCGATCACCATGGCCGATGTCTCCTCGGCAGCGGGCATCAGCCGAGGCACCCTCTACAACGAGTTCCGCTCACGCCGTGGACTCGCGCGCAGCTACGCCCTGCGGCTCACCGACAGCATCGTCACCGGAATGGAAACTGCGGTCTATGCCCACCCCGGCGACGGCTACGGCACCCTGCAGTCGGCCTTCCGCGACTTCTTCAACCGCATCGACAGCGATGCTCTCGTTCGAGCGCTGAGAACCGAAGATGCCCCCAACGATCTTCTCCGGATGATCACGGTCGAAAGTCAGTTCATTGTCGACTATGCCGCCGAACAGCTCTCCGGCACCTTTCAGCGAAGCTGGGTGTGCGCCAATCACCACGACGCGAACGTGATGGGCCAGGCAATCGCGCGCGCCTCGCTAAGCTTTCTCGCCCTGCCACCGACCAGTGTCGACGACGCCGCAACGGCAATAGCGCGGCTACTTACGCCCTACATCGAGGCGATCCGAACGCCAAGCTGACAGCGCGCGCCCTCGTTGATTTCGTAGCTGGGCTGGGCCAGTCCTTGGCTCGGCGGTATGTCCGCGCATCAGTGCGTTGTGTCCTGTCCGCGGCTGACAGGGCGATCGCTGCGCGGCTCGGGCCTCGAGGAGGCCATGCTCAATCGTGACTCGCGCGTTGCTCGTCGACAAATCCAGCGCGGGCCAAGAGCAGGCCGCTGACGACCAGCATCCAGATGGGAAACGCCAGCGTCAGCAACATGGTCATGTCGCTGGCGATCAGCAACGCCACCGCCACCAGATAGCTGACGACGACTAGCCAGCGCGGCATCAGGCCGGTTTTGAGCCAGACGGTGGCCAGCGAAATCATGAACACCGCCGCCATCCGGATGGCGTAGGTCTTGGCGGCCGACACCACGATCATCTTGCCGAACGCAACCACTTCGGCATGCGCGGCGGGATCAGTGAAGCCCCGGTTGCTGGCTACTAGCGCGGCGGCGACTGCGGTCGAGACGAACATCATCGCCAACAACAGCAGACCGCTGCCCAGGAACACCGTCGCGAAGAACCGATCCTCGTAGCGCCCGAGGTTGTCCCGCACGACGCCGATGAACCACAGGAAGCTGATGCCGGCGAACGGCATCAGCTTCGTCGCGGTCAGAATGCCGTCACGTTCGGAGTTGAGCCAAGCCGTCGGGTCGCCCAGTCCTTCGGGCATCCTGACCGGGGTGAGGGAGGACTTCAGCGAAGTTGTGCGGAAGATGCGTGACCCCGTTTTCGAGTAGCAGTCTGCTATGTAACTCTCCGGCCCTGGCCCTGCGTGGTGGCAGCGACCGCCGACCTGGGGGAACGGGATCGCCATCGGATAGCCAGCGACTCTCGGTACTCTCCAAAAATAGCCTCTGACCTGCAGAAACTCTGGTGCCCCCGGCAGGATTCGAACCTGCGACACCGGCTTTAGGAGAGCCGTGCTCTATCCCCTGAGCTACGAGGGCGGGGGGCGTCTTCAAATACCAACTAGTACCTTGCGGGTGGCTGCCATGCGGGTCTTAGCGGTGTTCTGGGCGTCCTGATGCCGTTCCGGGTCGTTGGCCCGCGGTCGGGCCGGTCGTACCGGTGTGGCGGATGTGAGTGTAGCTGCCATGGCGAAGGCGATGCGACGCCCGGGCGTGCGCGGTTGGCGTTGGGTGAACCGCCTCGCTTGGCAGACTTTAGGCGGTGTGCTCCGCGACGATGACTCCTCGATGCGAGTAATCGGCGATTGCGTTGCGGCCCAAGGCGAATCCGGCCCGCGCTTACTGTTGGCACGCGGCCATTACTGCCATTTGAGATCTTCGTCCAGTTGTTGGACTTGTTCGTCACGCTGAGCCGCGGGGCGGGTATCGATCGTCACTTCCTGCCAATACGCCGGACTGTAGAGGTGAATATCGCTGCCGCTGCTGACCTTTAGCACACCGCCCGTGAGCACTTCGTAGGCCGCGTCATCGGGATATTCGTCATCGTCATCGTGGCCTTCGATCTGTATCCACATTTTCATGACGAAAATGATCCTCCGAGACGGACCGATCGGATTCTTGAGGCTCCCGGCGCGATGGCGAGTCCCCAGAACAAGGTCTTCACCTGTCGGCGGGCAGGCCGCCCAGCGCGGCTGGGTACCGGGCGGCGGGCCCTGTCATCAGACGGGGTTCTGTCAGTCCTCGTCTTCGACGATGTGAACCGCGGCTTCCTCTGCGGATGCCGCACCGCCGCTGATACCGACGTCCTCCGCGAACAAATCTGATTCGGCGTCTTCGCCGAAGCCCCCGTCCAGCGCGACGAGCCGGCCCGCTCGCGCGCGGCCGACCTCGCGTCGCCGCGGAAATTCGGCTTCGCGCTCGGCTTCGTCGGAGCGCTGCTGCTCGGCGTCGTCGAACGGGACGTTGATTCGCGACGCGGGATCCGGCTCTTCCTCCGCGAGCTTTTGATCCATGGTTTCGCACGGCCCGAAGGCGCCGCGTCCGTACGGGCGCTCGGGCGGCGAATATCCCTCGTCCAGCGCGTCGTCGACACCGCGGTCGATGAGGGTGTCCTCCGGCTGAAGCTGGTTGTCATCCTCCCCGCTGTATTCGCCAGCCGCCGGGCCAGTGCCATAGTGAGTGCTCACGATTGCGCACCCACGCGCAATTCACCCATGGTGTCCATTATGTCGCGGGCCGTGGTCATTGTGCTCCTGAGTCGGGATGGTGCCTTGGTGTTCGCGGCTTGCGCAGTCCAACCATAGAGATGGCGCTGTTGGGCGGCCTAGGGCCATTCGTCCCTTCAGCCAGCGAACAAGGTCAGCGCAGCTCGGCGATCACCTTCGCGAAGTTGTCGATGTGATTGTCCTGCACGGTAAAGCACGTGATTCCGTACTTTTCGCGGTATCCGGACAATATTTCGGCCATCTCGCGGGGGGATCCGCTGAGCACTGACGGCATCGACATTATCTCCGCATCGGACAGTTCCGGCGCGTACCTGCGGGTCATCGACAAGTCGGGAATCCGGGAGCCGTCCTCCGGCACAGCCGTGATCGCCAGGTTCAGCTCCAGCGGGTCAAACCGATCACCGGCGGCGTTGCGGACGAAGTCGATGCGTTCGGCCAGTGGGTCGTCGACGTCGCGTACCTTGGCGCCGGTCAGCCCGATCATGTCGGCGTGGCAGGCGGCCAGGGTCAGTACCCGGTCGCCGTTGCCGGCGATGAGGATTGGGATCGTCGGGTGATGCCCTTTCAGGTAGGTCGTCATGTGTTCGAGGTAATCGACCCGGGCTCGGGCGCTGGGGTACGGCAGCTCGGCGGCCTCGAATTCTTCCCGGACGTAACCGGTGCCCAGGCCGATCTCGAGGCGGCCGTCGCTGAGCATGTCCAGCGCGTGAACGTCCCTGCTGAGCAAGGCCGGCTTGTAGAAGGCGGCATTGAGCACATACATGCTCAACCGCATCCGCGTGGTTACCATCGCGACCGCGGTCAGCGTGGGAAACGGTGCCGCCGCGCCGAGGTGGTCGGGCACACAGAGAACGTCGAATCCAAGATCTTCCGCCCGCCTCGCTAAACCCTCTAGCGCCGCGCGGGATTTGAAGAAGCGGATGCTCATCGCAAAGCGAAAATCCTTGGTCACCAACAACCTCCGTTCAAACCAACCGAAACATTTACCAGGAACGCGCCGCGGCCGCCAAGCCCTGCACCAGGGCGGTGGTGACCGCCGACAAGCCGTCCGCACCGGGTAGCGGGCTGCGGGGACTGAGACCCCTGACCCGAACCGAAAGCTCCAGCTGTGTCCCGCCGTCGCGTACCCGGTTGACCGGGTTATCGGGGTGCAGGCCCCGCAATTCCCGCGGGATGTCGTCGATGTTGGTGACGATCTGATAACCGGTCAGCCGGATATGCCCGGCCAGGTGGGCGGCCAGGGCGCGGTTACGGCCGCCGGCCAGCAGCTGTGTCCCGCGCCCAATGCGGCCGTAGCCATGCAACGAGACGGCGACGTCGACATGATCGAGAAACTTGGCGAGCTGCGGTGACTGGTCGGGGTCATAAAGCGCCGACGGCAGGTGGTGTGGGTAGCGGTCGGGATGGCGCAGCAGGTACACCGACGCGTCGGCGGCGTTGGCGGCGCGTTCGGCGATGACGTCGGTCATCTCTTCCAGGCCGCCGCCGTGGATGGCAAGAAAGCCGAAACGCGATCGCAGCCGGCTCTCCTCTATCACCCCGGGTTCGCTCAGCAACGCTGAAAGTGATTCTGGCGCCGGGGTGGTCGCGGAGACCGGGCGGGGCCAGCGCGCGGGATCCCAGCGGCGCAGGAAGTCGATCCATCGTTGGGGCAGCCCGTGGTGCAGGGCGCCGTCGATGATCCTGGGCAGATAGCCCGGTCGGGGCGGACCCGGAGTCACCCGGTGGTCGATGTAGACCCAGGCCGGCGACGGCCCGTCGTCGGTGCGGACGGTCAGTTGGTCGCGCCGATAGCGCGCCGGCACGCCCTCGGCGCTATCCAGGGTCGCCAGGTCGTCGTCTGAGACCCGCCACAGCACTCCGTGCACCTGGTTGCCGGCAAGCGGCTCGATGGTCGCGACGCCGCGCTCGTTGATCAGCCAGTCGTGATCGGACAGCACCGCCGGCCGCGGGTCAGCGGCGTCGGGACAGCGCAGCGCCATCTGCGTGACGCACAGATTTGACCCATATGCGAAATAGAAATGCCGGCGGGCCGGCATCTAGTCGGTCACCGTCATAACGCCGAGGGCTGCGACAAAACGAGCGCGCTTGCATATGCGGTGGTGCCGAAATTCTTGAAGCAAGCTAACTCCCCGCGAGCCTTTCACGGACGGCGACGTTCCCTATCCTGGTTCCCTATCCTGCCGCACCGGGCGACCTGCGCGCTACCTACCAGGTCATTTGATGGTCGGGTTGGGTGTGCCTGCCGAGCCCCGTGGCGGCGGGCCCGGCTGGGCGGGAGGGGCAGACGGCCGACTGGGAGCGATCGGCGCGGAAGGAACTGGGCTCCTCGGCACTTGCGACGGGGGTGGCGGCATGACCGGTGGCTTCGGCGCCACCACGGGCGGCGGCACCACCACGATCGGTGGTGGCACCACCACGATCGGTGGCGGTGCCACGATCGGCGGTGGCGGCAGCACCGGCGGCGGGACGAAGGGGGGCGGCGCGGCCGGAGGCTGGGCCGTCGGAATCGGTGCGGGAACGGGGGCCGCCGGCGGCTGAACGGGTGCGGGAGCATCGGCGGGAGGCGCGATTACCGCGGGGGCGACGGTATTGGCGGGCGGAGCCGGGTTGTTGGGGATCGTCGCGGCGCTGGGCGGTGCCAGCGGTTTCAGTTGCGCGAACGGTTTCATGGGTGCGGGCGCGGTCCCACTCAACTCGGTTGGCGTGACGGCCGTGTTGTGGTGATACAGCAGGGTGATCGTCAGCCCCAGCGCGGTCATGAAGGCGGCGGCGAACAGCGCGATCCAGGGGATCAGCCGGCGGGCGCGACGTGGCTGTGCTTCGTCGAGGTAATCCGCGTTGTCCTGGCCTCCCGTGGCTTCCGACGAAGCCGCGGTCGGCGGATACGCGGTATAGCCGGACTGGGTGGGGCTGCCTCCAGAGTCGTTCGTGGTCAGCGCGCTGTCGGCGGAAGTCAGCTGGATCTGGCCCAGCGTATGATCTCGCAGCCAGTCGGGGGCGGGGATGAAGACCGGCGCCGCACCCAACAGCGCGACCGGGTTGACCAGGCGGCACCGCTCGTCTTCACAGGTTGGGCAGGACTCGATGTGGCGCGTGATGCGTTTGCGCATCAGCACGTTGAAGCGCCCGTCCCAGCCGGCCAGGATCGCGCCGAGCTCGGCGCATTTGTCAGCAGTGTGTTGGGCGCGACGGGCGACCAGCAGCGCACCCAGCGAGGTTTCGATGGTGTTGCGCAGCCGCGACACCATCTTGTTCGCGTTGCCGGGGCTGACCTCCAACGCGTCGGCCAGCTCCGGTCCGTCCAGGCCGTGGCGGTACGCCAACTCCAGCACCGTCCGGTCCCGGTCGCCGAGCCCGCCGGCTGCCTCGGCGATCAGATTGGCCAGCTCGTTGCGCGCGGCCAGGGTGTCCGGGCCCGCCTCGTGCGAGGCGGCCTCGGGCAGTTCGTCGGAGACCTGTTCGCGGCGGCGGTCCCGGATGCAGCGGAGCGCTTCGTTGCGGGCGATGGCGTAAAGCCAGGGGCGCAGCCTGTCGGGCTCGCGCAGTTTGGGCAGTTGGGTCGCGGCGGCGCAGAACACGTCTTGCACGCAGTCGGCGGCGGAGTCGCGATCGCGCACCATGCCCAAACAGAAGTCGTGCAGTCGGTCGGCGTAACGGTCATAAATCATGGCAAACGCGCGTCGATCACCCGTCGCGGCCGCGCGGGCCAATTCCGCGTCGCTGCCGATGTCCCAATTGGATAGTGCGCTCGTCACGTCGCTTCCCCAGCCGAAATAACGTCGGTGCCCGTCAAAGAACCGACGCTGTGAATAAGTGTGCGCGCACAACGGTGGAATAGCACGAGAAAATCCGGCTCTGCGGTGGGGCATGGGTGAGGCCGGGACCAAGACCCAGCCTCACCCGTACCCGACGACCTCACTTGCAGACGCCCATCACAAGGTGGTGCGGAGGCAAGCACAGCGACGGCAGAGGCGGTCCCGGCGGCAGCTTCGGCCCCGGCGGCAGCTTCGGTGGCGAAGGCAGCGGTGGCAGCTTCGGTGGCGAAGGCAGCGGCGGTAGCTGCGGCGGTTGAACCGGCAGGATTACAGCCGGGGGCGGGGGGACATTCACCATGACGACCGGGCCCTGAGGCGCGGCATCGGGCGGGGTGCCCGGATCGGCCGGAGGTGGGGGGTTGTCGGGCGGGGGGACCGCCGCGGCGGGGGCGGGGTCTTGGGGCGCGGCGTCGGCCGGGGCGACCGCGGCGACGGGGGCCGGGCCTTGGGGCGCGGCGTCGGGCGGGGGGACCACCGGGGCGGGGGCCGGGCCTTGGGGCGCGGCTGCGGGCGGAGTCACCATCGCGGCGGGGGCCGGTACGCCGGTAGACCCGGTCACGGCCACGGGCCGCGGTTGCGGCGAGCCGCCAAAGAGGGCAATACCGAGCGCGGCACCCGCCCCGATGGCACCGATCAGGCCGGCGGCCACGATGCCCTTGTTGATGGACTTCGGCCTGGCGACCGGGTAGGGGTCGGGCGCAAAGTCGTAACCGACCGGCGCATATCCGGCCTCGTCGGCGGGGTTACCGAGCGGGCTGGACGACCAGGCGTACGCCGAGGTGGACTCGTCGGCGTGCGGTACGAGGGTGGTTCGATCCAAGTCGGGCATGGCGTTCATGAGGTGCTCCTTCGGTGTGGGTGGCGGCCCGGGTCGGGTCGTCGTCATAGGTAGGAGGACGCAACGGGCACGGGTCGGACACTTTTTTGAAGACCTCTTTGGAGACTTTTTGGGTGGGTTGGCTATGTGCCAAAGGCTGGCGCACGCTGCTTGGCGGATCTTCGCGAAGTTCTTGCGAGTTCCTTGCGTCCGCTCGCCAACGTGGACAGTTCCCGCTTCGCGCACCAAGGGAGACGCAGATCGTATGCGCTACAACGGTTTTCGCGCGCAGAGCGGGATATGCGCGGCGGTCTTATGCCGAGCCGGCCACCGTCAGATAGATCAGCACCATGTTGAGCAGGCTGACCAGTACGGCGACCGCCCAGCCAATCACCGTCGTGACGGGATGGTTGGCGTCGTTACCCATCAGTTCGCGGTTGCTGGTCAGTCTGACCAGCGGAAGCACCGCAAACGGGATGCCGAAGGACAGCACGACCTGGGATAAAACCAGTGCGCGTGTCGGGTTGAAGCCGAGGGCCAGGATTGCCAGCGCAGGGCCCAGCGCGATCAACCGGCGCACCAGCATGGGAATCGACCGATGGAGCAACCCCTGCATGATCATGGCGCCGGCGTAGGCGCCCACCGACGCCGACGCCAAGCCCGACGCGAGCAATCCGATCGCGAACAGTACCGCGATCGTCGGCCCCAATGTGTCGCGGATCGCGGAGTAGGCGCCGTCGATGGACGCGGTTCCTTGGTGGCCCTGCAGGTTGATCGCGGCGACCAGCAGCATCGCCGCGTTCACCGTTCCGGCAACGGCCATGGCCAGCAGGACGTCCACACGGGTGACGCGCAGCAGCCGGCGCCGGCGCTGGCCCGTTTCGGGATGGCCATGCCGATCGAGGGCCAGACCGGAATGCAGGTATATGGCATGCGGCATCACGGTGGCACCCAGGATGGCGGCGGCCAGCAGCACGCTTTCGGTGCCGCGGAATCGTGGCACCAGGCCGTTCATCACGGCGTCGGGCGGCGGGGTGGCGACGAAGAAGCTGGCCGCGAAGCCGACGGCGATGACGAGCAGCAATCCGGTGATGACACGTTCGAAAAGAAGCTGCCCGCGACGGTCCTGGATCGCCAGCAGCAGCAACGACACCACCCCGGTGACCACCCCGCCTGCCAGCAGCGGCAAACCGAACAGAATCCGGAGAGCGATGGCGCCGCCGACCATCTCAGCCACATCGGTTGCCATCGCCACGAGTTCGGCTTGCGCCCAAAAGGCCAGCCGGAGTGGACGGGTCATCTGCCCGCCGATCGCCTCGGGCAGCGACTGACCCGTCACCAGCCCGAGCTTCGCCGACAGGTACTGCACCAGACCCGCCAGCACGTTGGCCACCACGATGACCCACAGCAGCAGGTAGCCGAACTGCGCGCCGGAACTGACGTTGGCCGCGACGTTTCCGGGGTCGACATAGGCGATCGCGGCGACGAACGCCGGCCCTAGCAGATACCAGCCCGTCTTGAGCTCGGCCCGCGTGCCCTGCGCCAAGGTATCGACCTCGATCCTTTACCGATAGGAGTGCGAGGTTAACGAACCGGTTCCCGCGCAGCGAACGTCGCCCCGCAACTGCCCGGCCCATGCCGCGGCGACGTAACGCTGCCAAAGGCGCGAGTAGGGCCGGGCGGTCCAGCTGATACCCAGGGAAAATTCGGCGAAAGTTCAGCTTGCGGCTTTAGCTTCATGAGTGCGATAGCTGGCTGCTTGGTGCGACGGGGCCGGGACCGCCGCGGCTCCTTTTCATGCCCATGGATAGGAACTGGATTGAAGCTCAACCGATTTGGCTCTTTGCTGAGTGTCCTGGTTGGCGGGGCACTGATCCTATCGGGGTGTGGCAGTGATAAGAACGCAAGTGCCGCCGGGGGAAGTTCGACGACGACTCCGTTGCCGGTGCCGGTGAATTGCGGTGGGACCAAGACGCTGAAGGCCAGCGGGTCGACAGCCCAGGCCAACGCGATGACCCGCTTCGTCAAAGCGTTCGAACAAGCTTGCCCCGGTCAGACGTTGAACTACACGCCCGATGGTTCGGGTGCTGGAATCAGCGAATTCATCGGCAAAGAAAGCGATTTCGGCGGATCCGACGTACCGCTGGCCCCGAACGAGCACGACGCGGCCCAGCAGCGCTGCGGCTCGCGGGCGTGGGACCTGCCGGTGGTGTTCGGCCCAATCGCCATCACCTACCACGTCAAGGGCCTGAATTCGCTGGTCCTGGATGCGCCGACGGCGGCCAAGATCTTCAACGGCGGCATCACCACCTGGAACGATCCCGCGATCCAGGCCCTGAACAAAGGCGCCGCGCTGCCCGCCGAGCCGATTCGCGTGATCTTCCGCAGCGACCTGTCCGGGACTTCGGATAATTTCCAGCACTATCTCGATGCGGCCTCGAACGGCGCGTGGGGTAAGGGCACCGGAAAGACGGTCAACGGCGGAGTCGGTGAGGGCGCCAAGGGCAACGACGGCACCTCGTCGGCCGTCCAGGCCACCGAGGGGGCAATCACCTACAACGAATGGTCGTTCGCCCAGGCGAAGAACCTGGGCATGGCCAAGATCATCACGTCGGCCGCTCCGGACCCCGTGACGATCAGCACCGACTCGGTCGGCAGACGATTGCCGGGGCGCGGGTGTCGGGAAAGGGTAACGACCTGATGCTCAACACGATGTCGTTCTACAAGCCGAGGCAGCCCGGCGCCTACCCGATCGTGCTGGCGACCTACGAGATCGTCTGCTCGAAGTATCCGGATCCACAGGTCGGTGCGGCCGTGAAGGCGTTCCTGCAGAGCACCATCGGCGCCGGACAGAGTGGTCTGGCGGACAACGGGTACATCCCCATTCCGGACGTGTGGAAGTTGTGGTTAAGGGCGGCGGTCAACGCCATCACCTGATCCGTCACCCGGGGAGGTAGAGCCCCCGACCGGTGACCAGGGGCAGGTCGAGGGTCGTCACGATGCCCGGCGGCGCGCCCACCACCGCCGGGATCGCGTTGACCAACCGCATCGCGGTGGCGACCAGTCCGGCGTGGTTATGATCGCCCAGCCGGCTGCCCAGGCAGATGTCCATGGCGTACGACGGTTCGCCGGTGATCTCGATGCGGTAGGAACCACCGGGCTGGGCCGGCTGCGGCCAATCGGGGCAGAGGTCCTCGCGCAACCGGGTGACATGTTCCAGGACGACAACCGGGTCGCCGTTGACCATTCCGAACACCTCGAATCGCAGCGCCGCAGCGCTGCCCTTGGGAATATGCCCCGATGCGATGTCGAAGGCCTCGGGCGCGGGCTCGCGGACGTACACCTCGGCAACCTCGTCGAGTGAGATGCCCAGGCCCGCTGCCAGTTGCCGCACCACCGATCCCCACGCCAAGCTCAGCACGCCGGTCTGCAGCAGCATGGGGATCTCATCGAGCGGCTTACCGAATCCCATCACGTCGAACATGACCACGGCGCTGTCGTAGGTGGCGTAGTCGACGATCTCCATGCACCGAATCTGCTGGATGTTCTGACAGGTGCCCGCCAATGCCAGCGGCAGCAGGTCGTTGGCGAAGCCGGGGTCGATGCCGTTGACGTACAGGCTCGAATTACCCTCGCGTGCCGCCGTTTCCAGCGGGTTGATGAGCTCTTCGGGAATCACTTCCCAGGGATACTGCAAAAAAACCGGGCCGCTGCCGACGATGTTGACTCCGGCCGACAGGACGCGGCGGTAGTCCTCCAGGGCCTCGGGCAGCCGGTTGTCGGCCATCGCGTTGTAGACGGCGCATTGCGGCCCGGTGGCAAGCACAGCGTCCAGGTCGGTGCTGGCCAGCACGCCAGTCGAATCCGCAAGTCCGGCAAGCACTGCCGCGTCCTTGCCCGCTTTGGCTTCCGATGAGACCCAGACGCCGGTGAGCTCGAACTCCGGGTTGGTGATAAGCGCCTTCAGCGCGTGGACGCCGACGTTGCCGGTGCCCAGTTGGACGACGGGGATGGGCATGGCTGGCTCCTTAGCGGTTGCGGTTCACAGGTCCGGGACAGGTATATCGAGATTGGGGTAGGTGAGGCCACCGTCGACCTCCAGGGTTTTGCCGGTCAGGAAACTGCCGGCTGGGGACGCTAAATAGACAGCCGCAGCGGCGATGTCGACGGGATCGCCTAGGCGACGCATGGGTGTCACCTTCTCCATCGGTGCGCGCAGCTCTTCGTTGGAGGCCACCACATCCAGCGCGGAGGTCAGGATGGACCCCGGTGCGATGGCATTGACCCGGATGCGTGGGCACAGGTCCAGCGCGGCCAGCCGAGTGTAGTGAGAGAGCGCGGCTTTGGCGGTGCCGTAGGCGGCAAAGCCACGTCCGGCCAACCTGCCCATGGTGGAGGTGATGTTGATGACGCTGCCGCCGCCGGAGTGCTCGAGCATCAACGGCACCGCCGCGACGGTCAGCGCGTGGGCGGTGGCGACATTGAAGGTGAAGGCGTCCTTGAGGTCCTTGGTCGAGGTGGTCAGCAGGGTGTTGGGCATGGTCCCGCCGACGTTGTTGACGACGATGTCTAGTTTTCCGAAAGCCTCGATGGCCTGACCGGCCAGCTGTGCGGTTACCTCGGGATGGGCCAGGTCTGCGGCGACGGTGTGCGCCCGCCGGCCGGTCGCGCAGACCTGCTCGGCAACGCCGTCTAGTTGCGCTTGGGTGCGTGACGCGATGAGGACATCGGCGCCTGCCTCGGCAAAAGCCAGCGCGATGGCCGCACCGAGGCCGCGGCCGCCACCAGTGATGACGGCGACTTTGTCGTCCAGACGGAACCTGTCAAGGATCATTGCGGCCTCTCTATTCGAGTTGTCGGCCGAAACGGTAGCAAACCTCGCCGTCTCGGATGGCGGCATTTCTGCAACAGGTTCTAGTTTGTCACACGGGCGCGACGATGTAACGGCCCGAAATTGTCGACCGTGTGCCGGGTGGTGCAGCGAAGACGGTCCGACAAAATTCGCCGAACGTTAACCTTGTTACTGTTAGCTTCAGGCTGCGAGGAAAACGGCAGGTTGGTCGGGCCGCAGCCACCCGCTGCGGCGATGTTTCATCCCTACGGTTAGGAACTGAATTGAAGCTCAACCGATTTGGCGCCGCAGTGAGTGTCCTGGCTAGCGCCGCGCTGATGTTGTCGGGGTGTGGCAACGAAAACAATGCTACTAAGGGCAGCAGCACGACGTCGGGGGCGTCGGCGGGGAGCGTCAGTTGCGGCGGGAAGAAGACGCTGAAGGCCAGCGGGTCGACGGCCCAGGCCAACGCGATGACCCGCTTCGTCAATGCGTTCGAGCAAGCCTGCCCCGGTCAGACCTTGAACTACACCGCCAACGGTTCGGGCGCCGGCATCAGCGAATTCAACGGCAACCAAACCGATTTCGGTGGGTCGGACTCGCCGCTGGCCCAGAACGAGTACGCCGCGGCCCAGCAGCGCTGCGGCTCGCCGGCGTGGAACCTGCCGGTGGTGTTCGGCCCGATCGCGATCACCTACAACGTCAAAGGCCTGACTTCGCTGAGTCTGGACGGTCCGACTGCGGCGAAGATCTTCAATGGTGGCATCACTACCTGGAACGACCCAGCGATCGCGGCCCTCAACGCCGGCGTCACCCTGCCCGCCGAGCCGATTCACGTGGTGTTCCGCAACGACCAGTCCGGGACCACGGACAACTTCCAGCACTACCTTGACGCAGCGTCCAACGGCGCGTGGGGCAAGGGCGCCGGAAAGATGTTCAACGGCGGCGTCGGTGAGGGCGCCAAGGGCAACGACGGCACGTCGGCAGCCATCAAGGCAACCGAAGGATCGATCACCTACAACGAATGGTCGTTTGCCAAGGCCCAGAATCTGAACATGGCCAAGATCGTCACTTCGGCCGGACCGGATGCGGTCGCGATCAGCGCCGACTCGGTCGGCAAGACGATTTCCGCCGCCACCATCAGCGGGCAGGGTAACGACCTGGTGCTCGATACGCTGTCGTTCTACAAGCCTACGCAGGCCGGCTCCTATCCGATCGTGTTGGCGACCTACGAGATCGTCTGCTCGAAGTATCCCGATTCCCAGGTCGGTACGGCCGTCAAGGCATTCCTGCAGAGCACCATCGGCGCCGGGCAGAATGGCTTGGCGGACAACGGGTACATCCCGATTCCGGACTCGTTCAAGTCGAGGTTGTCGGCTTCGATCAATGCGATAACGTGATCCGGAATGTCATGACCCGCGGAGCGATCGGCAGTCCGTCGACCGGGGAAAAGCCCGCGCCGACGGCGACCGTTTCGCACAAGGTGCAGCGGGGCGACCAACTGTTCAAGTTGGTCGCCGCCGCGGCCGGTTCGACGATCGTGATCGCGATCCTGCTGATCGCGATATTCCTGTTGGTACGTGCCATCCCCTCACTACGCGCGGACAAAGCAAATTTCTTCACCAGCGCCGAATTCGACACCACCAAGGCCGAGCACCTGGTGTTCGGTATCCGCGACTTGTTCATGGTCACCGTGTTGAGTTCGGTGAGCGCTCTGGTGCTGGCCGTGCCGGTCGCGGTCGGGATCGCGGTGTTCCTCACCCAATACGCCCCCAAACGGCTCGCACGTCCGTTCGCTGCCATCGTTGATCTGCTGGCCGCGGTGCCGTCGATCGTCTTCGGGTTGTGGGGGATCTTCGTGCTGGCGCCCAAACTGGAGCCGTTCGCGGAGTTCCTCAATCGCAGCCTGGGATGGTTGTTTCTGTTCAAGCAGGGCAACGTGTCCCTGGCCGGTGGTGGCACCATCTTCACCGCCGGCATCGTGCTTTCGGTGATGATCCTGCCGATCATCACGTCGGTGTCGAGAGAAGTGTTCAGGCAGACCCCGCCTATTCAGACGGAGGCCGCACAGGCGCTTGGCGCCACAAAGTGGGAGGTGGTACGGATGACCGTGCTGCCGTTCGGTCGTAGCGGTGTCATCGCGGCGTCGATGCTGGGGCTGGGCCGCGCTCTGGGAGAGACGGTGGCGGCGCTGATCATCTTGCGCTCGGCCGCCCACCCTGGGAATTGGTCGCTGTTCGACGGCGGTTACACGTTCGCTTCCAAGATCGCTTCGGCGGCGGCCGAATTCAGCGAACCATTGCCCACCGGGGCCTACATCGCCGCGGGTTTTGCGCTGTTCGTCCTGACGTTCATCGTCAACGCACTCGCGCGTGCGATCGCCGGCGGAAAGGTCAACGCATGACCCGCGCCAGCGACGATGCAGAGCGAAGCGATGAGAAGGAGCGGCGCCGATGACCCGCGCCAGCGACGATGCAGAGCGAAGCGATGAGAAGGAGCGGCGCCGATGACCCGCGCCAGCGACGATGCAGAGCGAAGCGATGAGGAGGAGGGGCGCCGATGACCGCCGAAGCGCTCGAGCACCCGGTCAAAGCCGAGGCCTTCACCCAGATCAGCTTGCGGCGGCGGATCACCAACAACGCCGCGACAGTGTTTTTCATCTCCTCCTTCATCGGCGCTCTGGTGCCGCTGGCCTGGGTGCTATCGGTGGTGCTCGCACGGGGCTGGTACGCCGTCACCCGGTCGGGCTGGTGGACCCACTCGCTGCGCGGCGTGCTGCCAGAGGAGTTCGCCGGCGGCGTGTATCACGCCCTGTACGGGACGCTGGTACAGGCGGGGGTGGCCGCCATCCTGTCCGTCCCGCTGGGCCTGATGACCGCGGTGTTTCTGGTGGAATACGGCTCCAGCCGGCTGGTGCGGGTGACGACCTTTATGGTCGACGTGCTCGCCGGGGTGCCCTCGATCGTGGCGGCGCTGTTCATCTTCACCCTCTGGATCGCGACCCTGGGATTCCAGCAGAGCTCCTTCGCGGTGTCATTGGCGTTGGTCTTGCTGATGTTGCCGGTGGTGGTGCGGTCCACCGAGGAGATGCTCCGGTTGGTACCTGACGACCTGCGAGAAGCCAGTTACGCGCTGGGTGTTCCCAAATGGAAGACCATCGTGCGGATTGTCTTCCCGATCGCGATGCCGGGCATTGTCTCCGGTGTCTTGTTGTCCATTGCGCGCGTTATCGGTGAAACCGCACCGGTGCTGGTCCTCGTCGGATACAGCCGATCCATCAACCTCGACATTTTCCACGGCAACATGGCCTCGCTGCCGCTGCTGATCTACACCGAACTCACCAACCCAGAGCACGCGGGTTTCCTGCGGATCTGGGGCGCGGCGCTGACGCTGATCATCCTCGTCGGGGTGATCAACATGCTTGCCGCGGTTTTCCGCTTGGTCTCGAACCGGCGGCGCTGACTTCAGGCCCGCGCTCAGGATGTTGATGCGGCCTTGTTGGCCGGCGCTTTCTTTGCGGTCGTCTTCTTCGCCGGGGCCTTTTTGGCCGGCGTCTTCTTTGCCGGTGCCTCGCCGTCACCGGAGCGCGCCTTCACGCTGGCCTCCAGCTTGGCCAGCAGGTCGGACACATCCTCGGTCTCGTCCAGTTCCTTCGGTTGCTCCTCGGTGGTAAACGCTTCCCCACCTTCGAGTTTCGCCTCGATCAGCTCCTGCAGCTGCTCCTGGTAGGTGTCGTGGTAGCGGTCGGGGTTGAAGTCTTCGGCCATCGACTCCACCACCTGCCCGGCCATCTTGAGCTCAGCGGGCTTGATGTCGACCTTTTTGTCCAGCACGGGGAAGTCGGGATCACGGATCTCGTCGGGCCACAACAGGGTGTGCACCACCATGACGTCACGCTTGCCGAAGTCCTTGACGCGCAACGCGGCCAGCCGGGTCTTGTTGCGCAGCGTGAAGTGTACGATCGCCATCCGATCGGTCTCGGCGAGCGCCTTGGCCAGCAGCACATAGGATTTGGACGACTTGGAATCCGGCTCCAGAAAGTAACTGCGGTCGAACATCATCGGGTCGACCTCGCTGGCCGGGACGAACTCGAGCACTTCGATCTCGCGGGTGCGCTCTTCGGGCAAGGTGGCGATGTCGTCGTCGGTGATCACCACCATTTGGCCGTCGTCGGACTCGTAGGCGCGGGAGATGTCCCGGTATTCCACGACCTCGCCATCCAGCTCGCACACGCGTTGGTATCGGATGCGGCCGTTGTCCTTGGCGTGCACCTGGTGGAACTTGATGTCGTGGTCTTCGGTGGCGCTATACACCTTGACCGGGACGTTGACCAGCCCGAACGCGATCGAACCCTTCCAGATGGAGCGCATGTAGTCAGTATGCCCATACCGCGGGCCGGCTAACAGCACCGCAGGCGGTTGCGGCTTTGCTGATTACCCGCGACTGGAACGCTGCGGCGATTTTATGCCGCCGGTTTTTTCGCCGTGGCGTTACACTCGCGGTCCCTGAATACTCAAGTCCAGGAGCGTGATTGAGCGTTCAGCGCGGCTCGGTCGGGTAGGTCGGCGCCGGCGCGAGCCACGGTCAGCGCCGACGACAGGCTGGCCGCGTCCAGCGCGGTCGTGAGCGCGTCGAGCCCGATCCCGCCAAGGGCGGCTCGCCGGCCGGCGCCCAACAAACCCAGTCCCCAGAGCGCGTCGAGCAGGCCGACCATGAACGCGTCGCCGGCGCCGACGGTGTCCACCACCTGGACCGGCGTGGCGGCCACCCGGGCCTCGCCGGCCGCGCAGAATGCCAGCGCGCCCCGATCGCCCATGGTCAAGACGACGAGCGCGGGCCCCGAAGCCAACCAGGCTCGGGCGGTCCGCTCCGGTTCGTGGTCGGGATCGATCCAGCTCAAGTCGTCGTGACTGGCCTTGACGATGTCGCTGCGCTCGACGAGGTGTGCGATGCGTTCGCGGGCCAGGTCCTCGTCGACGACCAGCGACGGACGCACATTTGGATCAAAGGTGACGGTGGCCGACATACGATAGGTGTCGAGCAACGCCGCGACGGCCAGGCACCCCGGCTCCCGCACGGCGGCGATAGATCCGGTGTGCACGAACAATGGCGGCGCGACCTCAGGCGTGCCGGAAAGCTGCCATTCCAGGTCGAAGGTGTACGCCGCCGACGCCCCAGAGCTGGCGGGGCCGGCAATCGTCGCCACAGCGGTCGGCGTCTGGCCGGCGGACATGCTTCCCGGAACAAGATGTGCGCCAGAGGACTTGACGTAGTCGGCGATGCGCCGGCCGGGTTCGTCATTGCCGATATGGGTCAAGAAATCGACATCGCGACCCAGCCGGGCGAGTCCGACGGCGACGTTGAGCGGGCTCCCGCCGACGTGCTCGGTAGCGCCTTCGAAACGGCCTTCGAACGCGCCACAGTGCTTCACGATGTCGATCAGCGCTTCACCGATCACCAGCCCGCGCACCATGGACTCACTTCCTCAAGTCGCCGTGCAGCAACGCCTCCAGCGTTGCGCGCGCCCCGCGGGTATGCAACCAATCCAGCGCCCAGGTATAGGCCTCGACGAAGCGAGGTACCCGTGCCAGATCCCCGAACAGCGCCGCGTTCTCGATGAAGGCGATCGGATCTAGCCGCTGCGACCGCGCGAGGGGCACCAGCGACTCCGCCAAGTTGTCGACGACCTCGATCGGTTCGCCGCGCTCGTCGACCGCCTCGGCGTAGCGGGCCCAGCTTGCCACCGTCGCCGCTGCCAGCCGGATGGGTCCGCCGGTGAGCAGGTTGTCGCGGATCACCGGGAGCAGCCATTTCGGGATGCGGTCCGAGGAGTAGGCGCACAACCGCGCCACGGTGTCGCCGACCCCCGGGTTGGCGAAGCGCTCGATGAGCCCGCGGGTGTAGGCGCGCAGATCGATGCCGGGGACCGGCCGCAGTGTCGGCACCGCTTCGGAATCGAAATAGGCCAGCAGGAATTCGGCCAACAACGGGTCGCGCGCCGCATCGTTCACCATGCGATACCCGCACAGCGCGGCGAAGTAGCACAGGCACTGGTGACCGGCGTTGAGCAGCCGTAATTTCATCGACTCGTACGGGCCGACGTCGTCGACCAGCAGCACACCCGCCTCGTCCAGCGGCGGCCTGCCGTCGGCGAAGTCGTCCTCGAGCACCCACGCGGCGAACGACTCGGCCACCACCGGCCATTCGTCGGCGATGCCGAAGTCGCGCTCCACCGCGGCCACGAGGTCCGGGGTGGTGACCGGTGTGATGCGGTCGACCATCGAACACGGGAACCGGGCGTCCTCGGTGATCCAGTCGGCCAGGCCCGGCCGCATCAGTTCGGCGTGCGCGATGACGGCCTGGCGCGCGACCTCGCCGTTGTGCTCGATGTTGTCGCACGACACGATCGTCGGCGCGGTGATGCCGCGGTCGCGACGCCTCGCCAGGGCCTCGACGATCAGGCCGAACACCGATTCGGGGTCTCTGACCTGATAGCCGCCCTCGGTGATCGTCATCGAGATGATGCGGGTCGTGGGTGCGGCCAGCAGTTCGATCGTCGCCGGCGGGTCGTCGGGCGCGTATCGGTAGTCGACGATCGACCCGATCACCCGCGCGTCCCGGTGGCCGTCGGGGTGTTCCAGGATCAGCGTGTACAAGCCGTCCTGGGCGTGTAAGACATCCCTCATTCGGCGGTCGGCCGGCAGCATCCCGAGCCCGCAGATGCCCCATTCCCGCGCCAGACCCCGCTGCAGCAACCTGTCGATGTACATCGCCTGATGTGCCCGGTGAAAGCCGCCGACACCGAAATGCGCGATACCGACCTGGATGCCGTCACGCTCATAGGTTGGCGTCGCGATCGGCAGTTGGCTCAGGGTGGCGCTGTTCAGCCGAACCACAGTGACGACGGTACCGTGGTCGACTGACGACGAAGTACGTTGACAGCATGGGTACCGCGGCTTCCAGGGCGCAGGCGCGGGTCAAGCTGACCAACGCCGACAAGGTGCTGTACCCCGCCACCGGAACCACCAAGGGTGACGTCTTCGACTACTACACGCGCATCGCCGAGGCGATGCTGCCGCACATCGCCGGGCGCCCGGCAACGCGCAAGCGCTGGCCCAACGGCGTCGAGGAGCCCTCGTTCTTCGAAAAGCAGCTGGCGTCGTCGGCGCCCGACTGGTTGCCGCGGGCCAGCGTGACCCACCGGTCCGGAACGACGACGTATCCCATCATCGACAGCCTCGACGGCCTGGCCTGGATCGGGCAGCAGGCGGCGCTGGAGGTGCATGTGCCGCAGTGGCGGTTCGTCGCCGAATGGACCCGAACCGGGGCGCAAGAACTCAAGCCCGGCCCGGCGACGCGATTGGTGTTCGACCTGGACCCGGGCGACGGCGTGACGATCGCGCAGCTGGCCGAGGTGGCTCGTGCGGTGCGGGATCTGATTGCCGACATCGGGCTGACCACCTTCCCGCTCACCAGCGGCAGCAAGGGGCTGCACCTCTACACGCCGCTGGACCAGCCGGTGAGCAGCAGGGGCGCCTCGGTGTTGGCCAAACGCGTTGCGCAGCAACTGGAAAAGTCGATACCCAAACTGGTCACGGCGACCATGACCAAGAGCCTGCGGGCGGGCAAGGTGTTCCTGGACTGGAGCCAGAACAGCGCGTCGAAGACCACCATTGCGCCCTACTCGCTGCGCGGCCGGGAGCATCCGACGGTCGCGGCACCACGCAGCTGGGAGGAACTCGACGACCCCGCGTTAAGCCAGCTGCGTTACGACGAAGTGCTTTCCCGGGTCGCCCGCGACGGCGACTTGCTGGCAGCCCTACACCACCCGGATGCCCGCATGCCCAGCCCGGATCGGCTGACCAAGTACCGCAGCATGCGCGACGCCTCGAAGACTCCCGAACCCGTGCCTACGACGAAACCCGCTACCGGCCATGACAATACGTTCGTTATCCAGGAACACCACGCCCGCCGGCTGCACTACGACTTCCGGCTGGAGCGAGACGGCGTGCTGGTGTCATGGGCGGTGCCGAAAAATCTACCCGAGACCACATCGGTGAACCACCTGGCGGTGCATACCGAGGATCATCCGCTGGAATACGGCACGTTCGAGGGCAACATCCCCAACGGCGAGTACGGGGCGGGAAAGGTGATCATCTGGGATTCCGGCACCTACGATACCGAGAAGTTCCGTGATGACGAGGTCATTATCAATTTGCACGGCAGCCGGATCTCCGGTCGTTACGCATTGATTCAAACCAACGGTGACCAATGGCTGGCGCACCGGATGAAGGACCAGAGGGCCTTCGAGTTCGATGCGATCACACCCATGCTCGCCACGCACGGCTCGGTCGCGGCCATGAAGGCGAATCAATGGGCCTTCGAAGGGAAGTGGGACGGCTACCGGCTGCTGGCGGACGCCGATCACGGCGACCTGCGGCTGCGGTCCCGCAGCGGTCGCGACGTCACCAAGGAATATCCCGAATTGCGTTCGCTGGCAGCCGATCTTGCCGAGCATCACGTGGTGCTCGACGGCGAGGCGGTCGTTTTGGACAAGTCCGGTGTGCCCAGCTTCCATGAGATGCAGAACCGGGGCCGCGGTGCCCGCGTCGAGTTTTGGGCTTTCGACCTGCTCTACCTGGACGGCCGCTCGCTGCTGCGGGCGAAGTACCAAGACCGGCGAAGGCTGCTGGAAACTCTCTCCAACGCAAGCAATCTCATCGTTCCCGAGTTGCTGACCGGTGATGGCGCCGAGGCGCTCGAATACTCGCGCAAGCAACGCTGGGAGGGCGTGATCGCCAAGAAACGCGACTCAAGCTATCAGCCCGGCCGGCGTTCGGCATCGTGGGTCAAGGACAAGTATTGGAACACCCAGGAGGTCGTCATCGGTGGCTGGAAGGCTGGAGAAGGCGGACGTACCAGCGGCATCGGCTCGCTACTGATGGGCATCCCCGGCGCCGGCGGACTGCATTTCGCGGGGCGGGTGGGTACCGGCTTCACCGAACGCGACCTGGCGAACCTGAAGAAGACGCTGGCACCGCTGCACACCGACCGATCTCCTTTCGACGCCCCGCTTCCCGCGCGCGACGCCAGCGGCGTGACGTTCGTCGAGCCGGTTCTTGTGGGGGAGGTGCGCTACAGCGAATGGACCCCGGATGATCGTTTGCGCCAATCGAGTTGGCGCGGGTTGCGGCCGGACAAGAAACCAGGTGAGGTGGTGCGCGAATGAAATGGGTTACCTATCGCGGCGGTGATGGCGAACGCGCCGGAGTGCTCTCCGGTGAAACCATCTACGCGATGCCGCCGGGCGTGACGCTGCAAGACCTGATCGGTCGGGGTGCTGACGGGCTGCGGCAAGCCGGCGAGGACGCGTTGCGCTCGCCGTCGGCGGTAGCGCAACTCGACCAGGTGACGTTGATGGCGCCGATCCCGCGGCCGCCCTCGATCCGGGACTCGTTGTGCTTCCTGGACCACATGCGCAATTGCCAGGCCGCGTTGGGTGCCGGGCGGGTGCTCGCCGATACCTGGTACCGCATCCCCGCGTTTTACTTCGCCTGTCCGGCTACGGTTTTCGGTCCTTACGACGACGTCCCGGCGGCTCCCGGAAGTGCCTGGCAGGACTTCGAATTGGAGATCGCTGCGGTCATCGGAACGAACGGTAAAGACCTGACGGTCGAGCAAGCCGAACAGGCCATCATCGGCTACATGATTTTCAACGACTGGTCCGCACGAGACCTGCAGCAGATGGAGAGCCAACTTGCGATCGGGCAGGGCAAGGGTAAGGATAGCGGAGTCACGTTGGGCCCGTACCTGGTGACACCCGACGAGCTGGAGCCCTACCGCAGCGACGGCAAGCTCGACTTGCAGGTGACCGCCCTGGTCAACGACACGGTGATCGGTTCCGGGTCGACCGCCCAGATGGACTGGACCTTCGGCGAAGTCATCTCCTATGCCTCGCGGGGCGTGGCGCTCACCCCGGGCGACGTCATCGGCTCCGGCACGGTGCCGACCTGCACGCTCGTCGAGCACCTCAGCCCGACAGCGCTGGAATCGTTCCCCGGCTGGCTGCACGACGGCGACGTCGTCACGCTCCGGGTGCAGGGACTGGGGGAGACCCGGCAAACCGTCCGCGCCGGCCGCGCACCGCACCCGTTGGCCGCGCGGCCCAACCCGGACGCCGCACCAGCCGCCGCTCGGATCAACCGGGCGCCCGCGAAGGTGCCCTACACCCGCGGGCTGCACGAAGTCGCCGAACGGGTTTGGGCTTGGACGCTGCCGGACGGCGGCTATGGGTGGAGCAACGCCGGGCTCGTTGCCGGCGACGGAGCCTCCCTGCTCGTCGACACCCTTTTCGATCTCGCGTTGACCCGCGAAATGCTCACCGCGATGAAGCCCATCACCTCTTCCGCGCCCATCACCGACGCCCTGATCACCCACTCCAACGGCGACCACACGCACGGCAACCAACTGCTCGACCGGTCGGTGCGGATCATCGCCGCCCAGGGCACCGCCGACGAGATCGCGCACGGGATGGCCCCCGAGATGCTGGCCATGGCGCAGACCGCCAACCTCGGCCCGGTCGCGACACCCTACGCGCGAGATCGATTCGGGCACTTCGACTTCAGCGGCATCGAGGTGCGTAACGCCGACCGGACGTTTGACCGCGACCTCACCATTGAGGTCGGCGCGCGGCGGATCGATCTGCTGAATCTGGGTCCCGCTCACACGGCGGCGGATTCCGTCGTGCACGTGCCCGATGCGGGGGTGCTGTTCGGCGGCGATCTGCTGTTCATCGGCTGCACCCCGATCGTGTGGGCCGGCCCGATCGCCAACTGGGTCGCGGCGTGCGACGCGATGATCGCGCTGGACGCGCCGACGGTGGTGCCCGGCCACGGTCCGGTCACCGATCCGGATGGGATCCGCGCTGTCCGTGGATATCTCGCGCACGTCGCCGAACAGGCCGAGATCGCCCACCGCGAGGGCTTGTCGTGGGCCGAGGCCGCCGAGACCATCGACCTCGGCGAGTACGCGACCTGGCTGGATGCCGAGCGGGTCGTCGTCAACGTCTATCAGCGGTACCGCGAACTCGGCCCGGAGACCCCGCAACTGGAGATACTGGCCCTGCTGGTGATGCAGGCCGAGTGGCTGGCCAAGCGGTCTGCGTGAGCCGCGAGCCGAACCCTGAAGCGCGCCGAGTGTGGGCCCTAAGCACGACTATTGCCTTGAATTCGTCCATAGGCCCCACGGTCGTCGGCTCAGATCGGGCTAGGTTCGAATCGCGCGCACGAAACTGATCGTGGCCGCTGGGGCCTGTTGGTCGGCCTGCTGCAGTTCCGGCAGCCCGGCGGCGGCGAAGAGGTCGGTGAGCTCGTACCTCGCCGTTTCCCACCCGTTGGCTTGCAGCTGAGCGGCGACGTCGGTGTGCTCGCCCGGGTAGGTCAAGTCGGCGATGTCCATATCGAGCCCCTGCCGTCGCCAGCCCTCGGCCATCAGCCGCGCCTGTTCCCGCGACGCCTCGGAGGACCCGGCGACCATCCCGTAGTCGGCCGCCAACCGGCTGCCCTCGCTAGACAGCGGGGTGATGGAATCCAGCAACCGAATCTCGGCCTGCGGCGGGAGAAATCCGATGAGTACTCCCTCGGCGAGCCACGCCGTAGGTTGAGCGGGGTCGAAGCCGGCCTCCTGCAGTGCCGCCGGCCAATCTTCTCGGAGATCGATTCCAACCGTGCGGAGCTCGGCGGTCGGGGCCGCGCCGATTTCCGCCAGTGTCGCGGTCTTGAACGCGATCACCTCGGGCTGGTCGATCTCATAGACCGTCGTCCCGGTCGGCCACGAAAGCCGATACGGGCGGGCATCCAGCCCGGACGCCACGATCACGACCTGGCGCAGGCCGGCCTTACCGGCCGCCGCGAAATAGTCGTCGAAAAACCGGGCGCGGGCGGCGAAGGTGTCGACCATCCGCGGAAATCCGACGCTCTTCTCGATGTCATCGGAATCGAGTTCGCCGCTGGCCAACTTGGTGAACACGTCCAGCCCGACGGCGCGGACCAGCGGCTCGGCGAACTTATCGGTGATGACCGGCTGTGAATTTCTGGTCGCGGCTGCCCGGGCCGCGGCGACCATGGTGGCGGTGGCTCCAACGCTGTTGGCCAGGTCCCACGTGTCGCCCTCGGTTCGTGCCATCGTTTCTCCTTCGATTGTTCGACAAAATCCACCGTAGGCCGGGCCGGTGAACACCCAAGTCGCCTACGGTTTTGGTATGGCCGCTGTCGAATTGGAAACCCTCGAGGACAACATCGCCGGTGTCACACTGAACCGGCCGGAGCGCCTGAACGCGATCGACGGATCGCTTATCGACGGCATGGACAAGGCCCTCGACGCCCTCGACGCGCTCGGCGGGGGCGATTTCAGGGTGGCGATCCTGACCGGCGCCGGACGCGGATTCTGCGCCGGCGCCGACCTGAGTGGCACGGGCGAGCCATGGACCAAGGTGAAACCGACGACCCCGCCGTTCAAGACCAATTACGACGCCCAGGTGCGCCTGGCCGACCTCTTCACCCGGCTCTACGAGCTACCCATTCCGGTGATCGCGGCGGTCAACGGTGTCGCCGTCGGGGGTGGTCTGGCGTTCGCGCTGGTTTGCGATATCCGGGTCGCCTCCGAACATGCCCGGTTCGGGTCGGTGTTCATCAAGGCCGGGTTCTCGTCGATGGACATGGGCACCAGTTACCTGCTGCCGAAGATCGTCGGCGCCGGGGTGGCGCGAGAACTCATGCTGACCGGCCGCATCATCGACGCGTCCGAGGCCTATCGCATCAAGCTGGTACACGAGGTGGTCGCGCCGGATGACCTGATGCCGGCGGCGCTGGCGCTGGCCCGTTCGATCGCCGCGAACAACGCTTACGGCGTATGGCAGACCAAGATCGGCCTCAACGCGGCGCTGGACGCGCCCAGTTTGCGGCATGCCATCGAGCTGGAGAACCGCACTCAGATCCTGAGCGGCTTCACGAATAATCCGGTCGAGGCCGCCAAGGCGCACCGGGAGAAGCGCGCTCCCCAGTGGGATCCGCTGTAGCGGTTAGACCTTCGCTATCACGTTCTCCGCGAACATCTCCAGGTTGCGGATCTTGGTCTCCAGCGGCTCGGTGTCTTGACCCGTGATGTAGGGGATGCGGAAGCCGACGATGACGTCGGTGACGCCCTTGTCCTCGAGTCGCTTGACGCCGTCCGTGGTAAAGCCGTCCACCGAGATCACGTGGATCTCGAACGGGCCGGTCTTACCCTCTTCCTCGCGATAGTGCTTGAGCTTGGCCAGCAGCCGGTCGAGTTCTTCAGGGTCGCCGCCGCCGTGCATCCAGCCGTCCAGGCGCGCCGCCCGGCGCAGCGCGGCGTCCGCGTGCCCGCCGATCAGGATCGGAATCGGCTTGGTAGGGGCCGGGGTCATCTTGGTCTTGGGGATGTCGTAGAACTCGCCGTGAAATTCGAAGTACTCACCGGAGGTGAGGCCTTGGATGATCTCGATGCATTCGTCCATCCGCTTGCCACGCTTGGCGAACGGGACGCCCAGCAGCTCGTAGTCCTCGGGCCACGGGCTGGTGCCCACCCCGAAACCCACCCGGTTGTCGGTCATTGCGGCCAGGGAACCGATTTGCTTGGCGACCAGCACCGGCGGTCGGATGGGCAATTTGAGGACGAAGAAGTTGAACCGCAGCGTCGAGGTCACCGCGCCCAATGCCGCTGTCAGCACGAACGTTTCGATGAACTCCTTGCCGTCCAGGAACTCGCGATTGCCGTCGGGTGTGTACGGGTATTTCGAGTCGGATTCGAAGGGGTAGGCGATGCTGTCGGCAATCGTCATGGCGTGGTAGCCGGCCGCCTCGGCCGCCTTGGCCAGCGGCACGTAGAACTTGAAGTCGGTCATCGCCTCTGCGTAAGTAAACCGCACGTCATCTCCCTTCCTCGAATGGGCCGTAACACGACATTAGAACGTGTTCTAATTTGGCCCGCGCCCGGGTCGCCCGGCTGAAGCCGAATTGCCGAGCTCCTCAGCGCACCGTTCCGGCGCGCATCGTCGCCCGGCTGAAGCCGAATCGCCGACCTCCTCAGCGCACCGTTCCGGCGCGCATCGTCGCCCGGCTGAAGCCGAATTGCCGACCTCCTCAGCGCACCGTTCCGGCGCGCATCGTCGCCCGGCTAAAGCTGGTTTTCGGGCCCGATGACCGCCCAAACCGTTTTGCCGTTCGAGGTGGGAGTGCTGCCCCACGCGCGTGACAACGCGTCGACGATCGCCAGGCCGGAAATGTCGATGCCCTTCTTGGGCACCGGCAGCCGCAGGGCGGGGGCGTTGCTGCCGTCGGACACCGCGATGACCGCCGTTGCGCCATCGGTCTCGACCCGCATCACGGGGACGCTTGCGGTGTGTTCCAGCACGTTTTCCACGAACACATTGACAATCACCAACGCGACCGGGATGAGCGCGGATTGCGACCAAGCGGTGAGCCACTCACGGACCAGCCGGCGTGACTCGCGAAGGCTGGTCAGGTTCGCCGGCAGTTCGGCATTGGCGTGCCGAACGGGGCGACGCGTGAGGCGACCGAGCGCCTTCATCGCTCCTTTCTCGGTCGAGTACACCGGCATGAAGCGGGTGACCCCGGTGCGGGTGATCGCTTCGCGGGCCGCGCGATGAGCGCAGACCAGCAGGATCGGGATGTCGGGCCGGGTATGCACCTGCCAGCGCGCGCCGATGAGGGTTGACCACGTCGATTCCGCGGGCACCTTTACGGCGGAGACGTCGATGATGAGGGCCGAGGGCTCGTCGAGTGTGGCCTTCATGATGATGTCGCGCAGCGCCGCGGAATTGCCGGTCTCGAGCACACCTTCGACGGTCAGGATGACCACCGACTGATCCGTTCGCGTCGCAACGGCCAGCGAGCTCGGCGACTCAGCTACCGCGCTCACCGCAGCCACCCCTTTCCGTTCAGGGCTTCATCCTCATCCTCGCCGACCGCGACCCGCGAACCGCTGGCGTGCGAGCGCGCCTGTCCTATGAGAAATTTAGGCGTCCGCATTCCCATCTTGCTCGAGAACGGATGCGACGTCGTGATCTCGCTTTTCGACCCCGTCCTGTCGTCCGGTTGCATCCCTGCTCCTCGATTTCCCCGCCCGGCTGACTGCCAGGTCCCCGCCCCCTCGGCGGCAGAAGCTATAACCCTCAACTAAGCGGCATCGATGCCGTCAGAAATCACAGGATGCGGTGGTCCACCCGTGCCCCGACCCACCGCCCGTCCGGAGCACCGACCGCCACAACGCCGCACATGCCGTTCTCGTCTACTCGTCTGTCGCAGCACGCACCCGCGCCGGAGTTACCCAGTCCGGGATGGAGTTAGCGATTCGCGACTACCCACACGGAACAACCGTCAAACCTGAAAAATGCCGCAACACGCAGCAGAATGCGCCGCCGGTTCGGTGTCAGCTCAGCGCGTACGGCGGAGCGCCCACGCCGGCGACCGTGTGCGTGCCCCACGGTGTCTTCTCGATGATGCGCGCGGGCGCACTGCGCTCGCCCACCGTCAGTGTCGCCGTTCGTGCCTGTTTGAGTTCCTCATCCGGTAGGGGCTGCGATAGGGAACCGAAAACTGTGCCCTGCCAGTGGTAACGGCCGTCGATCGGATCCAGGCGACCGGCGAGCCGGACGCGCACCGGGTGGCGGGTGCCGGCTATCTCTAGCGTCGCCGCGCCGTCGTAGGCGCCATCGCCTTTCGGCGCGCTGGATGAAAGGTCGAAGGCTGCCGCCACCGAAGGGGGCTCGGTGGGTTTCAGTTGGGCGCGCTCGTTGAACACCCGCTGGCTGCTACCGCGCACCTCGATGCGGCTGCTGGTCGTGCGCTCCATGAGCTTTAGGCACTCGACGACATAGCGTGCCTGCGCGCCGATATCGGGCCCCGTGATGAAGAAGTAGTTCGGAAAGCCGCGAAGAGCCACCCCGAAGAAGGGCTCCATGCCGTCGTCCCAGGCCTGCCGGACGGTCAGTCCGAGGGCGCCAACAAGCGTGTCGTCGGGGGCCTGTCCGGGAATCGAATACCCGGTGCCGTAGATGATGGCGTCGACGCGGTGGTCCACGCCATCGCTGGTGCGGATGCCCGACGGGGTCACCGCCTCGATCGCCGAACCTGCCAGCGCGATCGAGGGCCGCTCGGCGGCTGGTCGGGTGTGGCGGCGCAGCCAGCGTTTGGCGCGGGTTGGCCACAGCGGCAGTTCGGTGACAACGCGGCGAGGTGCGTGGGCGAAGACGGTGACCGATGCCGCTGTTTCGATCAGCCGTCCCATGTGGTGGCCGGCGGCGGCGTCGGTGCCGACCACCGCGATGCGCTTACCGGACGGATCGAAATCGGGGTCCCACGCCGCGGCATGAAACGACTCGCCGAGGAAGTCGTTGCGTCCGGCGATGTCCGGTACCCACGGGACCTGCACCGGTCGGCAGGCGGCGACGACGGCATGAGCGCGGAAAATCTCGCCGCCGGCCGTTGTCAGCAGCCAGGTATCGGTGTCGTCGTCGAACCTCGAACTCAGGACCTCGCACCCGGGCCGCAAGTGGTCGTCGGGGGCAGGCCCGGGCGCCTTGTCGAACGTCACGACGTCGGTGACGCCCGCTGCCAGCAGTGCCGCCCGTGCGCTCCAGCCGCCAGCTCCCGCGCCGATGATGATTATGTGGTGGCAGGGCTCGGCGAAGCCGGGCGTCCGGTTCACAGAAACCTGCTGCGCTTCCAGCCGCGGCGCGCGATCGGGCCCATCAGGCCCACCTCGGTCAAAAACGCCGCTAGTGGAGCGAAGCCGGCAATCTGCATCTCGCGGCGGTGCTCGCTGCTGCGCGCGATCTTGCGCGCTCGCTTTGCGTCCAGGCCCGTCCGCGCGTATGGGATCGGATTGCTGAACAAGTAGTTGAAGAAATACCCGCCAAGCCCGTTGATGTTGGCCATGAACCATCGGTTGAACCGAGGCATTTCGGCGACACGCTTTCGCGCGCCATCGCGCGCGAACTGAATGTGGCGGGCCTCTTCGGTCACGTGAATTCGCATGAGCCGCTGGATGATTGGCTGCAGTTCCGGATCATCCATCATCTGCCGTTGCAGCGAGTCGAAGATTTCTTCGCCGATCAACGCGGCCACCCACAGCATCGAACCCCGCTGGAACGCCAGCGGAAGCATGTTGATGATCATCCGGTGGATCAGCCGAGGGCGCACCGGCTTGGCGCCGATGCGCTCGATCGCCCGGCCGAACATGACCATGTGGCGGGTCTCGTCGCCCAACTCGGTCAGCTTGTAATGCGTCGACTTGCTGGTGGGGTCTTCGTGCAGGATGGTGCGCAGCAACGATTGGTTGAGCGTGTTCTCGAACCAGATCCCGGCCGACAACGTGTTGACCAGCTCCTGGCGGGACAGTTCGATTTGTTGCTCGCGGGTCATCTCGTCCCAGATCGGCGTGCCGTACAGCGACACCACCCGTGGCGGCAGATAGAACTTGTCCGGGTCGAGTGGGGCATCCCAGTCGATGTCGACGACGGGCTCATAGGACTTCTTGACCGAGCCCTTCAGCAAACGGTCCGAGAACTCTTCGCGACTCGGCCCGGTCGGCTTTACCGGAGTGGTCATCGCTGGTGTCCCTTCAGTGCTTCAGACGTTGGGGAGATCACAGATAGTTGATACCTATGGTATCGGGTACCTCGGGTCTCGACTAGATGTTTGAGGGTTTCAATTAGGTTGACTGACACCGGGCGTTGCGCGCAATGGGACTCGGCTCTGCGGCGATTTAGCGTCAGGAGGCATCAGGAGGCAATAGTGAGTCGGCACATCCACGTCATCGGCATCGGCGCCGGCGACCCCGACTACCTGACCGTTCAGGCGATTGCGGCGCTCAACGACACACAGGTGTTCTTCGCGATGGACAAAGGCGAGGCGAAAAGCGACCTGGTGGCGCTGCGACGGCAGATCTGCGAGCGGTATATCCGCGAGCCGGGCTATCGATTCGTCGAGCTGCCCGACCCGAAGCGGTCGACCGACACCGATTACCGGGACGCGGTTTCGGATTGGCACGCGGCCCGTGCGCGGATCTGGGCGACGGCCATCGCCGCCGAGCTGGGGCCCGATGGCGTCGGTGCCTTCCTCGCCTGGGGCGACCCGTCGCTGTACGACAGCACGCTGCGCATCCTCGAGGCGGTCGCGGCCGAGGTCGATTTCAGCTTCGACGTCATTCCGGGAATCACCGCGGTGCAGGCGCTGACGGCTCGGCACCGCATCCCGCTCAACGAGATCGGTGAACCGGTGCTGATCACCACCGGCAGGCAGCTGCGCAACCATGGCGTCTCGGGCTCGGCCTCCGGATCCGTCGTCGTGATGCTCGACGCCGACTGCTCCTTTCAGCTGTGCCCGCCCGGCACCCGGATCTGGTGGGGGGCCTACCTAGGCACCGACGACGAGTTGCTGGTGGCGGGCACCGTGGGCGAGGTCGGCACGCGCATCGCGGCGCTGCGGGCCGAAGCCCGCGCCCGGCACGGTTGGATCATGGATACCTATCTACTTGGGGCTCGCGGGTGAACGCCCGGCTCGATGGACACCTCATCATCTCGATCGGCAGACTGAATACGTGCCCGAACTCCCCGAGATCGAAGCGCTGGTCGACCATTTGCGGCGGCACGCCGTCGGGTTGACGATCGGTCGCGTCGATGTCGCCGCCCTGTCCGTGCTGAAAACCTTCGACCCGCCGATCAATGCCCTGCACGGCCAGACCGTCGTCGGGGCCGACCGGTGGGGCAAGTACCTGGGCTTGCGGGCCGGAAACTTGACGTTGATCGCCCATCTATCGCGCGCGGGCTGGTTGCGGTGGTCCGACAAACTTGCCGCGGCGCCGCTTCGCCCCGGCAAAGGCCCGATCGCGTTGCGCGTTCATCTGGGCACCCCGGGTAGCGCACCCGGCTTCGACCTGACCGAGGCCGGCACCCAGAAGCGGCTGGCGGTGTGGCTCGTCGACGACCCGCAGCTCGTGCCTGGCATCGCCGCCCTCGGCCCCGACGCGCTGGACCTCAGCCCCGAAGACCTGGCCGGGCTGCTGGCCGGCAACGCCGGGCGGATCAAGACCGTCATCACCGACCAGAAGGTGATTGCCGGCATCGGCAACGCCTACAGCGACGAAATCCTGCACGTCGCCAAGATCTCGCCCTTCGCGACGGCCGGCAAGCTGTACGACGAACAGCTCACCGCGCTGCACGACGTCATGATTTCGGTGCTGACCGACGCGGTAAGCCGGTCCGTCGGCCAGGGGGCCGCCATGCTCAAAGGGGAAAAGCGCTCCGGACTCAGGGTGCATGCCCGCACCGGGCTGCCCTGCCCGGTGTGCGGGGATACCGTGCGCGAAGTGTCGTTCGCGGACAAGTCTTTTCAGTACTGTCCGACGTGCCAGACCGGCGGTAAGGTGCTGGCCGACCGGCGCATGTCGCGGCTGCTGAAATAATTTCGCTCGAGCGTCGACTCGTTGTGCTGAGGACCGCGATTCTGGCCCAGCAACTCGACGTTGGGCGGTCGGTCGATATGCTGCCCGGGTGACTCGTCAGAAGATCCTCATCACAGGTGCCAGCTCGGGCCTGGGCGCCGGCATGGCGCGTTCCTTCGCCGCCAAGGGCCGCGACCTGGCGCTGTGCGCCCGTCGCACCGATAGGCTCGATGAGCTGAAAGCCGAACTCTCGCAACGGTATCCAGATATCAAGATCGCGGTCGCCGCGCTGGACGTCAACGACCACGAGCAAGTGCCCAAGGTATTTGCCGAACTCGGCGATGAGCTTGGCGGCATCGACCGCGTGATCGTCAACGCCGGCATCGGCAAAGGAGCGAAGTTGGGCTCCGGCAAGGTCTGGGCGAACAAGGCGACTATCGAGACCAACCTGGTGGCTGCCCTCGTGCAGATCGAAACCGCGCTGGAGATGTTCAACAAAGCCGGTTCCGGCCATTTGGTGCTCATCTCGTCGGTACTGGGCAACAAAGGCGTGCCGGGCGTCAAAGCCGCGTACGCGGCAAGCAAAGCCGGAATGCGCTCGCTGGGTGAATCGCTGCGCGCCGAATACCCGAAAGGCCCCGTCAGGATCTCGGTGATCGAGCCCGGCTACATCGAGTCGGAAATGACGGCCAAGTCGAACAGCACAATGTTCCTGGTGGACAACGAAACTGGTGTCAGGTCGTTGGTCGATGCGATTGAGCGCGAGCCTGGCCGGGCGGTGGTGCCGTGGTGGCCGTGGGCGCCGCTGGTGCAGCTGATGCGGGCGCTGCCGCCCCCGCTGACCAAGCGGTTCGCCTAAGCCTTTTGCCGCGAGCGTGCGTGTCTGTACGCGACACGCCGCACGAGCGCGTACAACTGCGCACCCTCGCGGCGACTAGTCAGCTGGTGCGGCCGCGTTCGGTCCGGTAGCGACGAACCAGCGCATCGGTCGAGCTGTCGGACTGTCGCGCGGGCGAGGCGTCGGCGGTAATTACCGGAAGCAGCGCCTTGGCCTGGGTTTTGCCCAGCTCCACACCCCATTGGTCAAAGGAGTCGATGCCCCAGATCACACCTTCGGTGAAAACCTGATGCTCGTAGAGCGCGATCAACTGGCCCAGCACCGACGGGGTGAGCCGGTTGGCCAGAATCGAGGTCGACGGCCGGTTGCCCGGCATCACCTTGTGCGGCACGATGTGGGCGGGCGTGCCTTCGGCGGCGATCTCTTCGGCGGTTTTGCCGAACGCCAGCACCTGGGTCTGGGCGAAGAAGTTGCTCATCAACAGGTCGTGCATGCTGCCGGTGCCTTCGACGGTGGCAAGGTCGTCGATGGGCTGGCTGAAGCCGATGAAGTCGGCCGGCACCAATCGGGTGCCCTGATGCAGCAACTGATAGAAGGCGTGCTGGCCATTGGTTCCCGGTTCGCCCCAGAAGATTTCGCCGGTGTCGGTGGTGACCGGTGTGCCGTCGGCGCGTGTCGACTTGCCGTTGGATTCCATGGTCAGCTGTTGCAGATAGGCCGCAAAACGTGCCAAGTCGTTGGAATACGGCAGCACGGCGCGCGATTGCGCACCCATGAAGTCGGAGTACCACAGTCCGATGAGGCCGAGCAGGGCGGGTGCGTTGGACTCCAGCGGGGCGGTCTTGAAATGTTGGTCGACGATGTGGAATCCGGACAGAAAATCGGCGAACGCTTCCCGGCCGATGGCCGCCATCACCGAGAGCCCGATCGCCGAATCGACCGAGTAGCGCCCGCCGACCCAATCCCAGAACCCGAACATGTTGTCGGTGTTGATACCGAAGTCGTCGACCAGGCGCCTGTTGGTCGAGACGGCCACAAAATGCTTGGACACCGCACCGTCGCCGAGCGATTCGGTCAGCCAGCGACGCGCGGCTGTCGCGTTGGTCAGCGTCTCCAGCGTGGAGAACGTCTTCGACGCGACGATGAAAAGTGTTGTGGCAGGGTCGAGGTCGGCGAGCGTCGCGATCAGGTCGGCGGGGTCGACGTTGGAGACGAACCGCGCCGAAATTCCCGCGTCCGCATAGTGGCGCAGCGCCTGGTAGACCATTGCCGGACCCAGGTCCGACCCGCCGATACCGATGTTGACGACGGTGCTGATCCTTTTCCCGGTGGCCCCAGTCCATTCACCGCTACGTAGCCGGTCGGTGAATTCGCCCATGGCGTCCAGCACCGCATGCACGTCCTCGACGACGTTCCTGCCGTCGAGGACCAGCTCGGCGTCGCGGGGCAACCGCAGCGCGGTGTGCAATACCGCGCGATCCTCGGAGGTGTTGATGTGCACACCGGAGAACATCTGGTCGCGATGCTCTTCGAGGTTAGCGGTGCGCGCCAGATCGACGAGCAGTTGCAGCGTCTCTCGGGTTATCCGGTGTTTGCTGTAGTCAATGTAGAGGTCGCCGACCGTGACGGTGAGTTCGCGTCCGCGATCGGGATCGTCATCGAAGAACTGGCGTAGGTGGGTTTGGCCGATTTGTTCGTGATGCCTGCGCAGGGCTTCCCACGCCGGGGTGGCGGTGATGTCAGGGATGGTTTGCACGGAGGTCATGGTTCGACCCTAGTGCGGTCTGGCGCCACGGAGCCAGGTCTAAAGGCCGCCCTCGTGGCGGCGGTTACCCCGCCGAGTCAGTGGCCGAGCCGGCCTCTGCCGAGCCGCAATAGCAGCATCGCCAGATCCTTACCTTCGGGACCGAGCTCGCTGTAGCGTTCGATGACCTTCATCTCGCGGCTGTGAACCAGCCGAGTGCCGCCGGAGGCCATTCGCACCTTGCCGATCGCCTGGGACACTTCGGCGCGCCGCTTCACCGCGGCGAGGATCTCGGCGTCCAACCGGTCGATCTCCTGGCGCAACGCTTCGATGTCGGTGGGTTGGGATTCGACCATCTCAATGTTCATCTCTGCTAACTCCGCGTTCTCTTGATGTGGGGGTTCTGGTCTCATCCGTTATCGGACCTCACAAAAGAGACGAGCCCCGAATCCGGAAGCGGACCACGGGGCTCTGCGAAGGCAGCTAGACCACGGGCACCGCTGGCCGGTACCCGTAGAAAAATCGGCGCCACGACTCGTGGGTCGAGAACTGCCGATGGCACTGCGCGTTGAGCACCAACCGAGTGTGCCACTAAGGACCGTGACCACGCAAAAACGATGCGGGCAGCCGTCCTTGACGGTTCAGGGTATCCGCGCCTCGGCACGCCGGCCCGGTCGCGCCGCAGCCTGGCGGCCGGCGTCGGCGGGCGGCGGTAAATTTGGACCGACATGAGCGTGTACGCGACCGATGCCAAACCCGCCCCCGAAGCAGAGCAGCTGCTCGACGGGCTCAACCCGCAACAGCGCCAGGCGGTGGTGCACGAGGGTTCGCCGCTGCTGATCGTGGCCGGCGCGGGCTCGGGCAAGACGGCGGTGTTGACCCGGCGCATCGCCTACCTGATCGCCGCGCGCGGCGTCGGGGTCGGTCAGATTCTGGCCATCACCTTCACCAACAAGGCCGCGGCGGAGATGCGGGAACGCGTGGTACGGCTGGTCGGCAACCGGGCCCGCGCGATGTGGGTGTCCACGTTTCACTCGACCTGTGTGCGCATTCTGCGCAACCAGGCGTCACTGATCAAAGGCCTCAACTCCAACTTCTCGATCTATGACGCCGACGATTCGCGGCGCCTGCTGCAGATGATCGGTCGCGACATGGGCCTGGACATCAAGCGCTACTCGCCCCGGTTGCTTGCCAACGCCATCTCCAACCTGAAAAACGAGTTGATCGACCCCCACCAGGCCGTGGCCAAGCTGTCGGACGCTTCCGACGAGTTGAGCCGCACGGTTGCCTCCGTCTACGGCGAATACCAGCGACGGCTGCGGGCGGCCAACGCGCTGGACTTCGATGACCTGATCGGGGAAACCGTCGCGGTGCTGCAGGCCTTCCCGCAGATTGCCCAGTATTACCGGCGTCGATTCCGGCACGTCCTGGTCGACGAATACCAGGACACCAACCACGCACAATACGTGTTGGTGCGGGAGTTGGTCGGTCGCGACGCCCCAGAAGCGCAAGCATCATCGGACGACGTGCCGCCCGCCGAATTGTGCGTGGTCGGCGACGCCGATCAGTCGATCTATGCGTTTCGCGGCGCGACCATCCGCAACATCGAGGACTTCGAACGCGATTACCCCGACGCGACAACCATTCTGCTGGAACAGAATTACCGCTCGACGCAAAACATTCTGTCTGCGGCTAACTCGGTGATCGCCCGCAACAGCGGGCGCCGTGAGAAACGACTGTGGACCGATGCCGGCGCCGGTGAGCTGATCGTCGGCTATGTCGCCGACAACGAGCATGACGAGGCCAGGTTCGTGGCCCAGGAGATAGATGCGCTCGTCGAGCGGGGCGACATCACCTACAACGACGTCGCCGTGTTCTACCGCACCAACAACTCGTCGCGCTCGTTGGAAGAGGTGTTCATCCGCGCCGGGATTCCGTACAAAGTCGTTGGGGGAGTGCGCTTTTACGAGCGCAAGGAGATTCGCGACATCATCGCCTACCTGCGGGTGCTGGACAACCCCGGTGATGCGGTCAGCCTGCGGCGCATCCTCAACACGCCGCGTCGGGGCATCGGCGATCGCGCGGAGGCTTGTGTGGCGGTGTACGCCGAGAACACCGGCGCCAGTTTCGCCGATGCCCTGGTGGCCGCGGCCGAAGGAAAAGTGCCGATGTTGAACACCCGCGCGGAGAAGGCGATCGCGGGTTTCGTCGAGCTGCTTGACGACCTGAGGGGGCGCCTCGATGACGATCTCGGAGATCTGGTCGAGTCCGTGCTCGAACGCACCGGGTACCGCAGAGAGCTGGAGTCCTCCACCGATCCGCAGGAGTTGGCCAGGCTGGACAACCTGAACGAACTGGTCAGCGTCGCACACGAATTCAGCACCGACCAGGCCCTTGATGCCAGCGAACCGGCCGCGCTGGAGGCCGATAACGAAGACGTGCCGGACACCGGCGTGCTGGCGGCGTTCCTGGAACGGGTGTCGCTGGTCGCAGACGCCGATGAAATACCCGAGCACGGTGCCGGTGTGGTCACCCTGATGACGCTGCACACCGCGAAGGGTTTGGAGTTCCCGGTGGTATTCGTCACCGGCTGGGAGGACGGGATGTTCCCGCACATGCGGGCGCTGGACGATCCCACCGAACTCTCCGAGGAGCGGCGGCTTGCCTACGTCGGCATCACCCGGGCCCGTCAGCGGCTGTATGTGAGCAGGGCCGTCGTCCGCTCGTCCTGGGGGCAGCCGATGCTGAACCCGGAATCGCGGTTCCTGCAGGAGATCCCGCAGGAGCTCATCGACTGGCGGCGCAGCGCCCCCGCGCCGTCATACAGTGCGCCGGTGAGCGGTGCCGGCCGGTTCGGGACGCCGCGTGCGGCGCCGACCCGCTCGGGGGCAAGCAAACGCCCGCTCCTGGTGTTGCAGCCCGGCGATCGGGTTTCCCACGACAAGTACGGGTTGGGCCGGGTTGAGGAAGTCTCCGGCGTCGGCGAATCGGCAATGTCGCTGATCGACTTCGGCAGCGCAGGGCGGGTGAAGCTGATGCACAATCACGCGCCACTCAGCAAGCTCTAGAACGCCGTTCGGCGCAACAAGGTGCAGTCCGGCAAACGCTCGCTACCCCTGCAGCCAGCGTTTGGTCTGCGGGTGCATACCAGCGCAACGCTGGCGATCGGCAGCACCCAAAGGGTGTACACGATCCACGCGACGCGGGCACCCGCGATGAACACGCCGCCGTAGGTCAGCACCGCGACCACCGCGCCGGCCACGATGAGGTAGCG
>NZ_JBKQOI010000293.1:0-4809 GCF_052145595.1 Mycobacterium sp.
GCCGCGAGTCGTTCGGAAAGGTGCGCAACAAGCGATCGACGATTGTGCAGGCCGGTCAAATCGTCATGCTCAGCCAGGTAGCGAAGCCGTTCTTCGGCGGCGATGCGCGCCTGAAGCTGTGCAAACATAGGCGCGATCGCCCCGAGCGTGTTCATCAACTTTGGCGTCCATTTCCTGCCACCGAATTTGATGAAGCCGAGCAATCCCGTGGTCACCCCCCTCGAAACCAGCGGTGCAGCGGCAACCGAGGGCGACGCGACGGGGCGGCTTTTCGCGATCCGACCCTGGTAAGCCCGGTAAGGATGGTTTGCCGGGTCCAGCTGGATCACAACCGGCTTCTTGCCGTGCGCGCAGTAGGCGAAGACGGGGTCGTCGCTGGTGAAATGAACAACCTCGAGGGGATCCGGGTCTGGACGGTTGGGTCGCGGTGGCCAATCCGCGATCAACTTCGACGCCCGGATGTTGTGATCGTTGTGACGTAAGAAGCCGACGTCCGCGTCGAACTGCTCGACGAGGTTCGCCAACGTCTGTTGGCTGGCCTCGGCAGCAGTGGATGCGGTCGCATCCATCAGTTGGGCGACAACGGAGTTGGCGACGAAATCTAGCTTGTGCGGCACGGTGCCTCGATTGCCGCTTTGCGAGCGGTCTCAACCCGTTCACGCACGTCATCGAAGGATTCGGCCCATGCTGGCCCCGTCTTGTGCCGTGTCTCGGGCATTGTCGAACTCCTCAAACTAACGCGAGCGTCAACGCAATGACCTTCACGATGTCGGCACGAGCCGGCACGAGTGCCAGGTCACAGATGCGAATCATTCGAGAAATGAGAAGCTACCCGACGTTGCCCACCCCGGGCGGCGATTTTTCCGATGTAATCCTAAATTAGGGGAACCGTAACTCGGCATGCCATCGTGCTAGGGGCCTTGTGCTGCGATCGCTGTCGGCGGGCCCGGCTTGGTGCGTAGCGTCGCAATATCGGCCGCGTGCGTTTGCTGTCGCGCCGGAACCGTTTACCGTATAGGAATGTCGGGCTCCCTGGACGATCTGGTCACGGCCGCCGCCGCCGCGTTGATGGCGGCCACCGCGGGTAATTCTGCCGCGATCAGTCAACGGGTGATCAGCGATCTGGTTAGTCACTTGGGCGTGGACGCCGGTTTTCTGCGCCGCAACGATCACACCATTCACGCGACAGTGCTCGTCGCTGAGTGGCCGGCACGCAACGCCGACCCCGACCCGATCGGTGTGGTGTATTTCGCCGACGCCGACTCGGTGTTCGCGCTGACCGAAAACTACAGGGTGCCTTACGTTTTGCGTCCTGAGCCAGCGAACGCCGACTATCAACAGAATATTGCGGAGGGCACCGGCATTGCCGCCGTCTCTTTGGCCTGCGTGCCAATGCTGTCCGGGGACGTGACTAGCGGCACGCTGGGCTTCGTCAAGTACGGCGACCGCGAATGGCAACCGGAGGAGCTCAATGCGCTGCAGGCGATCGCTACGCTATTCGCTCAGCTGCAGGCCCGCGTTGTCGCCGAGGGGCAGGTCCGCTACCTGGCTGAGCACGATGACCTCACGGGCCTGCTGAACCGCAGGGCGCTGATCGCCCACCTCGATGAACGCCTGGCCGAGGGTCAGTCGGGCGAAGTCGCCGTATTGTTCCTGGATCTGGACCGTTTCAAGGTCGTCAACGAGCACCTCGGTCAGCACGCCGGCGACCGGTTCATCAAGGGTTTCGCCGAGTTGCTGTGCGGGGCGGCAGACGCTTCCTCGGTCACCGCCCGGCTCGGCGGTGACGAGTTTGTCGTCGTGCCGACCGCGCCGATGGACATCAGCAGCGCCGTGGCGTTTGCTCATTGGCTGCAGGACCGAGTTGACAAGCAGGTCGTGATCGACGGTGAGAAGCTCAGCCGTTCCGCCAGTATCGGTGTCGCTACCGGCGTACCCGGACGCGACAGCACTTCAGAGCTCTTGCGTCGCGCCGATCAGGCCGCTCGGTCGGCCAAGAATTCCGGCGGGGCCAACATCGCAGCTTTCAGCGCGGAGATGTCCGAACGGGACACCATCCGCAACGACATCGAACTGGCCCTGGAAGCGAGCGGCAACAGCGATAACAGCGCACTGGTGCTGCATTACCTGCCGGAGTTCAGCATGCGCACCGGCGAGATCCTCGGGACCGAGGCGCTCATCCGCTGGCAACACCCGACTCGAGGGCTGCTGATGCCGGACTCCTTCATCGGGGTGGTCGAATCGATCAATCTGGCGGGGAAGCTCGGCCGTCTGGTAATGCGCTCGGCATTCGCGCAGTTCGGACTCTGGCGCTCACGCGGCGAGGCGCGCGATGTCGTGCTACGGGTCAACGTATCGCCGATGCAGCTTGTCGCGAACAACATTGTCGATACGGTCGCCGCAACCCTCGACGAGTTCGCAATTGATCCCGGTGCGGTATGTCTAGAGATCACCGAAAGGGTCGTGGTTCAGGAGATCGACACCACGCGCCGAACACTTGCCCGACTGAAGGACATCGGTGTCCAAATCGCTATCGATGACTTCGGTACCGGCTACAGCGCGTTGGCCTATCTGAAGTCCCTTCCGGTCGACATACTGAAGATCGATAGGGCATTTGTCCGCGATCTCGGCACCAACACACGCGATCAGGCGATCGTGCAGGCCATCGTCGACTTAGCGCACGCTCTCGGGCTCGAGGTCGTCGCGGAGGGCGTCGAGACCGTAAGCGCGGCCAGGGCACTGCTTGATTTGGGATGCCATCGCGCGCAGGGCTTTCTGCTGTCCCGTCCGGTGGATAGCGCTGCGATGGAGTCGCTGCTCGCCAGGCGCTTCGTACCAATGGACTTCTCCACCATGGGAGATTCGCCACATGACGATTCGTCTACATCAGACGACGTCTACATCAAACAACCCTGAGACGCGTGACGGCGACCCCTTGCTACCGCGCTCACTGACCAGCTGAGCGGCGCTCAGGGGCGGCGTTGAAACAGGTAGTAGCGCGTCGGGGTTTTCTCGCGGTCTAGCTCCCGCTCGTAGCCGGCCGACAGTAACGTCCAGCCGAGGGCGAATCGTCGTTCGATCTCGGCGTGATCGATGCCCGGCACGCCGAACCTCCCGCCGGGAATGAACGCGACAATCAACAGCCGCGCGTCGGGTGCCGCGACGGCGCTGACTTCCCGGACGTACGCCTCGCGATCGGCGCCGCTCATGTTGTGCAGGCAGCCGTTGTCGACGATTAACTCGAAGCCCGTACCGATCCCGGCCCGACTCAATTGCGTGACGTCGGCACGGACAAAATTGACGGAAACATCGGCGGCGCGGGCCTTGGCGCGGGCGCTTTCGAGCGGCTTTCCCACATAGTCCACCCCGGTGACTTTCCAGCCGCGTCCCGCGAGATAGATCGAGCAATCTCCGGTACCGCATCCAAGGTCAAGCGCCGATCCCATTGGCAGCGCAGGAGTGTCAGGGGTTCCCTCGACCAGATCTCGCAGGCCCTGCCCGAGCGGATGGCCGTCCCACGGCTTGAAGCCGACCCGGTAGAAGAACCGAAAGCGGGTGTGTCGAGAAGCCATAGCCGCCATGATGGCATCTTCGTCCCCACCCGCGATAGCTCGCGTCGAAGAGCCCACGTAACCGCGCCATGCCACAATGTGCCCAGATGGCATAGCCATGTGGGCATATTGTGGCACTGGTAACGCGTATGGGGGTCAACGTAATGCACTCGCTTGCGCTCTTGCAGCACGCGCAGCCTTGGTCGGAACAAGATCTGGGGGAATGCCCCCGATGACAGTTCACCGGCGCGACACCGTTAGAGCCGACGCCAGGTCGCGGACCCGCGACGATTACACCCGGCAAATCCGAATCGCTTGCGACGACCTCCACGAGCATCCGCACCGCCTCGGCAATCCGGCCGCAGTGTTCGAGCTGCTCAAGCAGGACGTCGCCAGCGATCCCATTCTTCAGCCCTGTCGGCGGTAGGCCACCGTGCCAGATATCACCTATCCGGCCCCCGAGAGCCGCTTGCCCGGATACCTCGCCGTCCCTGACGGCCAGGGTCCATGGCCCGGTGTCGTGGTCGTCCACGACGTTCTCGGCATGACAGCCGACTTGAGACGGATCGCCGACCGCCTTGCCGCCAGCGGCTATCTGGCGCTAGCCCCGGCCCTCTACGGCCGCAGACCGAAAATCCGATGCATGATCAGTACCATCCGAGCGCATTTCGCCGGCCACGGCACCGCGTACGACGATCTTGTCGCCGCCCGCGAACACCTCATCGCAGACGAGCGGTGCACCGGCAAGGTCGGTCTCGTCGGATTCTGCATGGGTGCGGGATTCTGTTTCGTGTTGTCCTCTCAGGGGCCATTCGACGCAACCGCTGCCAATTACGGCCTGCTGCCTCAAGACATTGAACCGTTGAGCCAGTCGTGCCCCGTGGTGGCGAGCTTCGGCGCCAAAGATCGCATCGTGGCGGGCGGCACAGCAGCCACGCTGGACGCCGTGTTGGCGCGCGGCGAGGTGCCACGTGACGTGAAGGAATACCCCAGCGTCGGCCACAGCTTCATGAACGACTGGCAGTTCCCCGGTCCGGTCCGCATCATTGAACGCATCGCCGGGATGGCCTACTCGGAACCTGAAGCCGAGGACGCGTGGCGGCGCATCCTGACTTTCTTCAAGGAGCACCTTAGCTACTAAGACCTGAAAAAGTCGGCGCGTTGATCCACCGTGAGGTGCTGCTGAGCAGAGAGGATGGCTTCGAACCCTTGGGCAAGAAGGGATCGAGGCCATCGTGCTCAGAACTGTAAGTGAACA
>NZ_JBKQOI010000294.1:0-7054 GCF_052145595.1 Mycobacterium sp.
GCATGCCCGGCCACGCCACCCATGCGCCGCGCCGTTGTGTCGTGCACGGTGCCCCGAAGAAGGTGATCAAGATCGGGATTCTTGCTCGGATCGGCTCTGCTCTCGTCGTCACGTGCTGTCGGTGCAATGCGCGACAAGAGACCGGTGCTCCACGTACCCGCAGGACAAGCGTCCGGCTCCTGGACTTTTGGCGCAGGAGCCCAGGTGATCGCAGCTCCTACCGTGGTGTGCGGACCACATGCTTTGGTCGGGGGAAGGTAGTGGGTGTCTTCCATGCCGAGCGGCTCGAATACGTGCCGCTGAACGTAATCGTCCAAGGCCTCGCCTGTGACCCTTTCGATCAGCGCGCCAAGCAGAATGAAGTTGATGTCGGAGTAGCGGAAACCCTCGCCGGGACCCGACTCCAGCGGCGTGGTGAGCGCACGATGGATGCCTTCCGCTTTATCGGCTCCGTCCAGTCCCCACGGATCTTTGAGATCGACGTCGCCCGTTTCGCCTGAAGTGTGCGTAAGCAACATGCGAACGGTCACCTTTGCGCGCCGTGGATCGTTTGCCGTGTTGAAGTCAGGCAAGTACTGCTGCACGGGGTCGTCGAACCGAACCTTGCCTTGTTCGTAAAGCTGCATAACGGCAGTGGCCGTTGCGAGGCTTTTCGTCAACGACGCCAAATCGAAGATCGTGTCCTCGGTCATCGGCTCTGCAGGTGCAGGCAGTCCATCTAGGCCGGGTTCGGCTGCAAGCTTGCGCGAGCCGTAAGCCTGGCGGAAGGCGATCTTGCCGCCGTGCCCGATCACAACCACAGCACCTGGCAGCCTGTTCGCCGCAATCGCATCGTTGATCAGCTTGGAGACTGTTGCGAAATCAGGTGCGGCAGCCGCATCGGGCAGCTCGGAGAATGTTGCGAAATCAGGTGTGGGAGCCGCAGCAGGCGCCTGCGTTGTCTTCCCGTTGTCGCTTACCTCTGTGTGCGTTGCATCGCGGCGCGAGCAAGCCGCAACGAATGCCAGAAAAACAGTTCCCACGGCAATGGCCTTTCGCATTCGTCTACCGAAGGCAAGGCTGCTAAGCGAGCTGTCGTTCACGTGATTCCCCGCCGCCGCATTCACGGAATTCCATACGTGGTCGTCCCGCCATGATGCTGTGTCCGCCGGAGCGGCTTGTCAAGGATCTGGCCCCAGTGGGGCCACCCATGTCTGCGGCAGCAGCACGACGCCCCCACCTCGACGCGCGTCAGAACCGGTGATGCATGAAACCTTACGTTTACCGGGCCGGCGAAAAATAGCCGACACGATCATGGATAACCTTCGATACAAAACGTCAGTCGAACGTCGGGTGGCGCGGTCTGACCTTGCGCCAACCGCTGGCCACCGACTCCTGCCGCAGCTTTGGCGCGAGGTTCGCGATCAAGAACGCCGATTAGCGCAACATCACCGCACGCGGCGGTGTCGTCGCGCTGCCGTCCCAAAGCCACCAGCGACATCCAACTCGAACGCGTCGCGGGAAGGCAGAAGCGCGCAACTTTATCGTCCTCATCGTGCAGCGATCGACATCCCCAGCCCAACAAAATCCACACGTCGGGAAGGTGCCCAGCATGTATCGCCAGATCCTTGATCCCGTCGCCCACTCGCTGGCTTGGAGCTCTCTCGCGGCCGCGTTACCGCTGGCGGCGCTATTCCTGATGCTCGGCGTGTTGCGCCTGCGGGCCTGGATTGCGGCACTGGTGTCGCTGGCCGTCGCTATTGCGGTCGCCGTCGCCGTGTACGGCATGCCGATCGGCCAGGCGGCGCTGGCGGGCACCGAAGGCGCCGTCTTCGGATTCTTCCCGATCCTGTGGATCGTGATCAACGCGATCTGGGTCTACCAGATGACGGTGCAGACAGGGCATTTCGACGTGCTGCGACGCAGTTTTGCGACGGTCAGTGACGATCACCGCATCCAGGCAGTCATCGTCGCATTTTCCTTCGGGGCGTTGCTCGAAGCCTTGGCCGGGTTCGGCACGCCCGTGGCGGTCACCTCGGTAATGCTGCTCGCCCTGGGCTTCAAACCACTCAAGGCGGCCGTCCTGGCGCTGGTCGCCAATACCGCGCCGGTCGCATTCGGGGCGATGGCCACACCTATCATCACCCTCGCCAAGGTATCCGGCTTGTCGACCGACACGCTCGGCGCGATGGTCGGGCGCCAAACCCCGATCTTGGCCGTCTTCGTCCCCTTGGCGCTGGTTGCCATCGCAGACGGTCGGCGCGGTCTGCGCGAAACATGGCCCATCGCCCTCACCGGTGGTGTGGTTTTCGGCCTCGCCCAATACGCCACCTCGAACTTCGTGTCGGTGCCGCTGGCCGACGTCGTCGCCTCCCTGCTGTCTGCCGGCGCCCTGGTGTTGTTCGTGCGCATCAGGCGTCCGCAAACCGAATTCACTCGCGCCGGGGTAATAGCCGGCGGCGCCGCCGACACGGGGACCCCCGAATTCGCCGAGCGCATCGCACACCCCGACTCACGCGCCGAGGTGCTCCGCGCATACGCGCCCTACGCGATCATCATTGCCGTCTTCGTGATTTGCCAGATCTCGGCGGTGAAGAAGTTCCTCGAAAAGGCGACCGTGACCGTGCACTGGCCAGGACTGCACCTATACACCGCCAAGGGCGCCCCGTCGTCGCTTCCGACGTTCAACTTCAATCTGCTGACCACGCCGGGCACCCAGATGCTCGTGGCGGGCATCGTCACCATGGTGGTGCTGCGCCTGTCGGTGGTCAGGGCGCTCAAGGCCTACGGGGCGACCCTGTATCAGCTGCGATGGGCGATCGTCACCGTAATGGCGGTGCTGGCACTGGCATTCGTGATGAACGCGTCCGGACAGACCATCACCCTGGGCACGTGGATGGCCGGGGCTGGAGGCGCGTTCGCGCTGATATCCCCGATACTGGGCTGGCTCGGCGTGGCGGTGACCGGGTCCGACACCTCGTCCAATTCCCTATTCGGCGCCCTGCAGGTGACCGCGGCCGGCAAGGCGGGACTGTCCCCGGTGCTGATGGCTGGCAGCAACAGTTCCGGCGGTGTGCTTGGCAAGATGATCTCGCCGCAGAACCTCGCCATCGCGGCCGCGGCGGTCGGGGTGCACGGCAAGGAAGGCGACATTTTCCGCCGAGTGATCATATGGAGCCTGGTGTTCGTGGTTTTCATGTGCGCCCTGTCGGGACTGCAGGCCTCGGTGTTGTCCTGGATGGTGCGCTAATTCTTGATAGGTCATCGGCTACCCGCGGGCTTTATGCCGCGCGATGCTTCGGTGCAACTCGGTCGCTCAGCGACGTTCGGGCGCGGGACAGCACCCGCTGAGCCCCACCCACGATGAGAACATCGTCGCGCTGGTTTGCATCGGAAGCTGGATTGCTCATTGCCTCATTTCCTTGTGGTTACGTGAGATCGCCGTGTGGTAGGTGCCGGGCGCAATGAGGGCTTTCATGATTTGGCCGGCACGCAGCGCGTCGAAGGCAGTCAGTGCGTCAGCTAATGGACTGATTACCGTGGTGAGGTCGGCGACAGTGACTTGTCGGGTGGCCAGCAGGTGGATCGCGCGGTCGAATTCGTCGATATATATGTATGACCCCTGCACCGTAATTTCTTTCAGCAGGATCGTCGCGGAATCGAGGCCGGGGTCGGGGCCCGCCCCGACCACCACCAGGATCCCGCCGGGCCGCAGCAGTTTCAGCGCGGTAGAGGTGGCGGCGGCGCTGCCCGAGCACTCCAGCACGACGTCGACCCCAGGTCCCCGGGCGTAGTCTTCGGCTGCATCGGCGGCGATCGCCACAGCATGGGAATTTGCTGCGAACTGCGCACGCTGTGTCGCTGGCTCCATGAGGAGGATTTGTTCGGGCGCTCTGAGGTGAGCGAGCCGGCAAGCAAGTTGCCCGATGGGGCCTCCGCCGGTCACCAACACCGTCCGGCCGGCGAGCTCGCCGGCGAGTTCCACCGCCCGCAGGGCGGTGGCCGTGGGCTCGACCCAGGCCGCCTCGAGCGTTCCCAGCTCGTCGGGGATGCGGCGCAGGTGGCCGGGGAAGGCGGTCATCAGCGGTGCCAGTGCTCCATCGGCCTGCAGGCACAGCGCCGTCTCCAAAGTGGCTTGCCGACAGAAGTTTTGCCGGCCCGACCGGCAATACACGCAAGACCCGTCCACGTTGCCGTTGGGGTTGACCGCTACCCTCTGGCCTTTCGCCCAGTCTGCGACATTGTCGCCGACTGCCACGACTCGGCCGGTGGACTCGTGTCCGAGAATGCAGTCGCCCCGATACACCTGCGGAAGCTGGGATGCGTGCAGATCGCTGCCGCAAATGCCGCACAGATCGACTTCGACGAGCAACTGATCGGGTCGCAGCGTCGGGCGTGGCCGGTCCTGCAGCGCAATGCGCCCCTGTTTGGTAAGCACCACTGCGGGCATCGTCATCTTCAGCGAGCTCCGTGTCTTTCGTTACGACGCAAACGAATACGGCCCGAAGCGGCCCCAGGCCACGAAGACACCCAGGGCGATCAGCACCAGGTTGACCGCGATGTTCATTGTTTCATTACGCCGCGCGTGAACGACGGCCGCACCCACCATTACGAGAACTAGCCCCGTCGCTGCGATGGGGACAAGGATCGGGGCGATATGCACTGCTGCCGGTAGGACCACCCCGATGGCGCCGAGTATCTCGGCGAGTCCGATCAATCGGATACTGGATTGGTCGAAGTCCTTCGCCCAGCCCTGGCCAGACGTGGCGAGTTTATCCTTGGGCACAAGCTGTTTCATCAGTCCGCTTCCGGCGAAGACTGCGGCTAAGACAATCGCGACGATCCATAGCGCCAGGTTCATGATGTCCTCCTAGGTTGAGAATGAGCAGTTTCGTCGAATGTCGCGCTAAGGCTGGCGACTTCGTCGTCCTGCAGCCGCAATGACCCAGCGCCAAGGTTTTCCGCGAGGTGGCCGCGACTGCTGGTCCCCGGGATCAGCAGCACGTTGTCCGCGATCGCCAGCAGCCAGGCGAGAGCGACCTGGGCCGGTGTGGCGCCGTGGCTGACAGCGATGCCGGTGACGACCGGATTGGTGCGGATCGCGTCGTGCTGCTTCTGCGGCCAGCCGAGCGGACAAAACGGAACGAACGCGATGCCTCGCGCGGTGCACTCGTTGAGGACCGCGGCCGAAGAACGATCCGCGAGGTTGTAGGCGTTCTGCACGCACACGATGTCAGTGACTTCCAGCGCCCGCAGGAGGTGTCGGTGGGTGACGTTGCTGATCCCGATTCCGGCGATCAAGCCGTCGTCCCGCGCGGCTACCAGGGCGCCGAGCTGGTCGACAAACCGTGCGTCAGGAACGGCGTTGTCCATCACACGCAGATTTACCGCGGTGAGTTGCTCGACACCCAACGTTGCGAGATTGTCTTCGATTCCCGCGCGGAGCTGATCGGGGTCGTCATAGCGCAGGACCGCGCCGAGACCGTCCCGGCGTGCGGCGACCTTACTGACCAAAGCCAGTTTGTCGGAGTACGGGAAGAGCGCTTCACGTATCAGCTGGTTTACCACCCCGGGCCCGTAATATTGTGCGGTGTCGATGTGATCCACCCCCGCGTCCACGGCGGCGCGTAATACTGCGATCGCTTCATCACGGTCCCGCGGTGGACCGAAGACGCCGTCTCCGGCCAGTTGCATCGCGCCGTACCCGACGCGCCAAACCGATTTGTCCCCAACGCGATAGCGCATATCTGAATGGTCAGGCATAAATCGGCGCCACGTCGAAGTAGACGCGGTAGTTGTCGATTTTGCCAAGGGTGTCTGTATGAAAGATCGTGACGCACGAGATGGTGACCTGTTGCCCGTCCTTGCGGTCGTAGCTGACTCTGAACTCGACGATCGCGTCGTCGCCGACGTTCCATTCGTTCACGATTTCGTGACGTAGGCCCGCGATAGTGTCATAGAAAGCAGTTATCCCGGAACGGATCTCGTCGATACCGACCAAAGGTTGTCCGTTCCCGAAAACGACACGGGCTTCCGCGGCGAAGAGTGAGGCTATCGTGGCAACATCCATCGAATCGACCGTGGTGAAGAGGTCGCGCGTGTCTGGACGGGTTGTTGCACCCATGGTGTTTCCCTTCCTGCTTGCAGGTCCGCTCAGAGCTCATAATACGTGATACATCATCTATATTCCAAGACACCGCGTCGTTATTCCGAGCGGAGCGCATATCGAGAGCCGTGATACTGGGTGGATCTGGTTCGAGCTGGGCAGCGTCAGCGCCCGAGCAGTGGATGATGCTTCATTCTGTGTTGTTCGCGACTGCGCTCACCACGGAGCCGGCGGCAAGGAGCTGTTGAAGTTCATATGGATGTGGATGTGTTCCAACGCTGCGGTAAGCGGTGCGAGCGCCTCGTCGGGCAGCGGGTCGAAGAACAGACGCCGGATTAAGGCCACATGACCGGGAGCCGCAGCGTCGATCGCTTCGCGACCCGCTCTTGTCAGAATCGCGTCGGTTGCCCTGCCGTCGTCCTCTGATGGAACCCGCTCAGCGAGACCGCGTTCGCATAGCCGCCGCAGCTGATGCGACGCGCGGCTCCGTTCCCAACCGATCAGGGCCGCGAGGTCAGAGACCTGGAGGCGCCCGCCAGGTGCCGAAGTTAACGCATTCAGAACGTGGTAGTCGGCAAGCGACAAATCGCTGTCGCTCTGAAGCTGCCGATTCATCTCATAATTAATCCGCATCTGCACACGCATGAACGCACGCCAGGCTTGCAGCTGGGCGGGCGACAGCCAGGGTTCTTGACCGGTCTTTCGGCGCTGACTACGTGACACTTCGGCTAATTCCTTTTCGGGCTATCCGCCCAGGATATCGCGATGATGCCCGGTAACTGCTTCGACGCGTCGTCAGCGACATTGGATACCAGTCCTGCTAGTGTCCTGCGCCAGGAATCCGTTGAATATATGAGGTGAGGCGTTCGAGGATCTCGTCGGCGGTTTTGGTCCAGGTGAAGGGTTTGGGGTTGTCGTTCCAGGTTGTGATCCAGTCGCGGATGTCTTTCTCCAAGGCCTGGATTGAGC
>NZ_JBKQOI010000295.1:0-3874 GCF_052145595.1 Mycobacterium sp.
CGAGCGTAGGGACCGGGATCCGCTCCAACACCACCAGAGCCGGCAACCGCGTCAGGATGTCCGTCGGCGAATCGCCGGACCCCCCATTACGCCGCCGCTCAACCCGCCGACCGCGGTCCACACCAGCACTTTCGCCGGCATGGCCGGGTGAGCCCTCACCGAGTAATCCCACATCCGACATGGACGGACAATAGCAACTGATTAAGATCAACGCATCAGAACAGCAAAACTTGGTACTAAGGTCACACACCTGATCTGGGCCTGAGGCTCATGTTGAACATGCCCTCCCGTGTGCGGGGGCACGCCGATATGTCCTCCGAAGAAGAAACCGGGCAAGGACCTCCCTACCGGACTTGCCCTACTTCTTGCTGGCGGCTCGAGCCCGCCCGGCCACCGTCTTGGCCAGCACGGCCGAGAGCGTGTGCGTGCCCGCGATGAACCGGGAGGACGGTCCGATCGAGAGCACTGTGGGCGCACCGGTGAAGTACAGGCCTGGCACGGATGTCTGCCCGGCCCGGCTCACCAGTGGGTGGCCATTCCGTCTCGCCGGAACCCGGCAAGGTTGGCAACGGGGGGCGGCGCCGAGATTGTCCACTCGTGTGGTCGAGAATGGTGGAACCGATGAATCCGGCAGTGAATCCGGCGGCGACGATCACGAGGGTGCGCATTATCAGCTATCTCCAGTTCGACGGTGAAGTGTGGACGGCGGCAACCGGTTTGAGGCGGGATCGACGATCACGTCGCGGCGAGATCACGGTGCACGGGCGGCCGGATTTCCGCGGGCCTGTACGGCATCCTCGACCGGCGGTGATGTGGTCATCGATGCACCGCTAGCGGTGCCGCGGCCTGCGCGGGCCCGCGGGCTAAACATCGAATCCGTGCCACGCAGCGACGGCGTCGAGCACAGGAGCCACGTTGGTGGCCCACCAGATGTGATGGTTTGGATGGGTGGCGCACTTGCCCCACAAGTCGACTACATGGTGCAGCCAGGTCAGCAGAATGCCAACGCGCTCGTCGATGCCTTGATCCATGCTCTCACGGTCGCGAATGTCCGCGTCCGGTCGGTCGCGTGTGGCACGCAGCGCATTACGCTCGCGGTCTGAGAGGCCGTCCGCCTGTAGCCGCTCAGCGACGATTGTGCCCAGATCAGCTTGCTCCACTTGGCAACTCGCGGTCAGGATCATCAGGTACTCGTCGATCAGCGCCGGCCGGCCCGGCCGCGCCCCGCCCCAGTCCACGATGCCGGTGACTTGGCCCCGCACGCCGGCCACCCGAACGTTGCCGGGGGTGTAGTCGCCGTGCGTCCAGCTCACCGGCAAGCGCAGGCCAAGGAGCGCCCGCCGCAGCATCGTTCCAAGCCGCTCCACCTCGGGAACCAGACGAGGATCTAGCCGCCGGCACATGCCCGTCAGCCCCGCCAGTGGTTCGACAACCCATCGCAACATGCTGATGTTGTCGATGGCGACGAGTGTGGCAGTCCGCAGGTGCAGCGGTGCAATGGCGCTCAGGGCCGCAGCGGTTAGCTCCTCGACGCGGTTCGGGCGGCGCGCCAGCGCCTCTGCTAGGTCTATTCCCGGCCGATAGGACTCCACGGATACGGTCGCATCGGTGCGCTCGTCGAAGGCCAGGATCCGCGGCAGCAGTTCGCGCCATTCTTCGTCGAGTTCTTGGTGGATGGCAAGTTCGGCGAGCACGCGCCGCTGCGTGCGCAGTTCCGCGGCTCCCAGCGGGCCACGGGCCACCTTCAAAACCGCTGCGGGCGGTCCCTGCTCGGGACGCAGCAGGACCACGGCCGTGTCGCCGACGAGTTCGGTCGGCGGGGCGCTTAGTTCGATGTCGATAAGACCAATCGGGAGATCATTGGCGTCGATCAACCGGGCGGATGAGGGTGATCCTGTCGACCTGATCCGCCTTATGCTCATTGGCCGGCCGCCGCCGCCGGCATAGCCGCGCCCGGTCGCCCTGCAGCCTGTCGCGCCGCCTGGTAGAGGTGCCCGGACACACCCTTGCGGTGATGGCGCAGCACAGTTCGCAGGACGCGGACGCCGTCGCGGATCGCGTGCAAGTTCGATTCTCCGCTGCGGCGGGGCAACTCCAGGCTGGGAACCTCCGCGATGCGCAGACCCGCCTGCATGGCCCGCACCGTCATCTCGGCCTCGATTTCGAAGCCGGTGGCCGACAGGTGCAGGTGCTCGAGATAGCGACGGTCGAACGCGCAGAATCCGTAGCAGAGGTCGGTCAGGTGGCCGTGGTATACCGAGTTGAACACCGTAAGCAGGAACCAGTTGCCGAGCCGCCGGAACGGGGTGATGTCCAACGAGGATCCGCCGCTGATGAACCGCGACCCTTTGACGAAGTCGTAGCCGTTGGCAAGGAAATGCACATAGTGGGGGATCTCGCTAGGCAACATGCTGCCGTCCGCGTCCATCATGATGATGATGTCGCCGGTGGCGGCCAGAAAGCCGGTGCGCAACGCACTACCTTTGCCTTTACCCTGCTGCGGCACGACCCGGACGTCGGGCCGGTGGCGTCGCGCGGTGACGATCGTAACGTCGGTCGATTCACCGTCGACGAGAATGATTTCGGTCACCTCATCGGCGATCTGCTCAAGCACCCAGCCGATGTTGCGCGCCTCATTCCTGACCGGAATAACCAGGCTGACGGTCGGATCTGTGATGGTCGATTTCGCGCGAGGGCGGGGACGCAGAGAGAGCGAACGTTGGACTGAGTCTAAGGATGAAACGGTGGTCATGTTTCGGCTGCCAATCTGTACGTGAAGTGCGGAGGCGGGCCGCGGCTACACCAGGCCCCGAGCCCAAGTGCGACCATACCGGCGATGCACTTGTCTCGTAAGAATACATACTTTTTGTCACCTTGCAACCGAATCATCGAACTCTAAGTCATGCACAGTCTGTAAAGCATTCATATGCTCCGGATACCAGCTGGATAACAGACCGCGTCGCACGACTTCGACGGATACAACGCGGTGCCTTCCCCGCAGCTCTGCCAGACGAGCAGACCGATACCGTCGGGGGATTGATCTAGCCGAGGGCTCGGCGGAGGTCGTCAGCTTGCAGGTCGGCGGCGGTGAGGACCTGTTGTCCGGCGCGGACTCGTCCGCCGAGACCAGGGCGTGCCGACCCAGGGGAGGGCCAAAGGGACCACAGCGTCAGGTATGCCAGCCCGAAGAAGGCCCCAACCGCAAGCGCCACACCGGTCGGCTGGACGTAGGCGAGCGGCGAACGCACCCAATCGAGCGTCGTGGCCGCCACCGCGCCCGGCTGCGTCACCAAATCCCAGGAGTTCCACCGCTGAAACCGCCCGATCACCACACCTATCGCGCACAGGCCAACCGAGACGACCACCGCGATCCATCCGGTCACCGCACCGAACTCGCGCTCGATCCGCTGACACACAAGATGCATCGACACCACCCCCAGTATGACGCCGGTCCACGCCGCGACCCCATATTGCATGACGTGCCGCCACAATTCGACGCCGCTGCCCAGGTGCACCAGGTCGGTCACCAGATACGGGGCATTGGGTAGGAACGCCAGCCACCCCAGCCCCAACGGAATCAACCAGATCCGCAGGCGTACCACGGCGAAACCGGCCGCAAAGAACACCGGGATACATGCCAACACCAGATCCCACACGAAGAACCGGGTCGGGTAGATCAGGGACGGGGCCGGATCGGTGACACCCAGCACCAGCGTCAGCCCGGTGGTGGCCACCAGCGATACGATCAGGACCACACGGCGTGAATAGGTCATGAGTGCAGTTTGCCAGCCGGTGTGCAGCGGCCCAGAAGGACGACAAGCAAGACACCAGCCTGGGCCCGACACGGCAAGGGCATGATCGACAACCATTCTAA
>NZ_JBKQOI010000296.1:0-4210 GCF_052145595.1 Mycobacterium sp.
TGTATCCGCTTGCGGGAAAAGAACTTAATTGTGGAGCTTCGGGTGTGGAGTGACACGGGCTGGAATCCCAGACGACGCGTCGACGGCCTGCCCGATCCGCTTTAGGCGACCGGCGACCGGCGACCACGCTGACACCGCCCGCTAAGCTCCCGTGACGGTCAGCGCTAGGGCGGCAAACCTCACCGGACCGACACGGTGGCCGCTTGGTGGTGGATCTCTGCCACAAAGCGCTCGCCACGATTATCGGCGATCACATACCGCCCGGCTGCGATCAATGTCGTAAGTCCGCGCGAATGCACGATGTGCCGAGCGTCGGATTCGTGCGGGATGTCGCGCACACAATGCCCGTGCGAGGTTACAACTTCCCACATTATGGCGCCGCGTTCCGGGAAGTGACGCGATTTTCGTGCGCATCGCGCATCGCTACCGCCCCTCTGTCTGTATTGGCCAAAGCCTCCCGGTGTAGCGCAACGGTGTCATCACGGTTGCCCCCCAACCCTCCCCCGGCTAGCCGGAAATTCCTGGTGCCGGTGAGCGCCCACCTCCAGCGGATGTTGTGTCGATTGCTGTCAGCGTTAGCGAGGACGACTGCGGCACAGCTTGATTCGACACCCCTTCCGGCTACCAAGTAGCGCGCATCCCCTGCGGACCCGTATACCAAACTGCGGCTGGCATTGACGACTCATGACCCACCGACCGCCATTGTCAATGTGATACGGGTTACACAAAGAAGGTGGGACATGTCGCAAGCGCAGCCGACAATAAGGCAACCGGCACGCGTCCGCAGTTCGCAGAGGCGGACGGACATGACGGCTCGACTCCGCGGGGGTGGCGCCGCCCGCGCGGCGGTTCAGATGGTGGCGCGTGCCGCGATGGTGCAGGCGCAGGAGGCGGCGATGTTGCTGTCGGCAGCCGCGACAGCGCCGCTACGCCTCGTCCGTAGTAACTATGAGTCTGCAGATAGTGTGTCGCCGGAGGCAAGCACGCAAGACGCACCCACGCATCCTGTGCTGCTCGTCCACGGATTCGGCGGGGCCAAGTCGAGCTGGTCCTTGGTTGCGCAAGCCCTCAGTGCCGAGGGCCTAATCGTCGACGCGATGACCTATGCGCCGCTCGGAAATTCGGTGGAGCAACTCGCTGACCGGCTGGTCGCCCGGGTAGAAAAGATATTGGCTCGAACCGGTGCCCCCAAGGTGCATCTGGTCGGCCACAGTCTAGGCGGTGTTATTGTCGCGCAAGCTATCTCGGACCCGCGTTTGCATAGGCGAGTCGACACCGTGATCACCTTGGGGTCGCCGTTTGGCGGGTCGCCCTGGGCGGGTGTGCTGCCGGTTGTCGAGATGGTCCGGGCGCTGCGGCCGGGGTCGCCGCTGTTGCGTCGGCTCGCATCCACGCCATTGCCTGACGGCGTGCGGTGGCTGTCAGTGACAGCCGCACTCGACATCATAGTGCCCGGCCTGCGGTCTGTGCCGTCCCACGCCCAGGTGGAGACCATCACGGTCAACGGCGTCGGCCACCTCGGGATGCTCTTGAGTCGGCGGGTGATCGGGTGCATCGCCGCCGCATTGTGCGCAGACGGGACGGCTACCGCCGCGGAGCCGATGATGCGTCTGTTGCCAAGCGCCTCTTGACAATCCGCGACCGCGCCAAACCGGCGAGTGAGTGTGGGCACCCGCTTCCAGGCCTCCTGCGACCATCTGTGAACTTCGCTTGACAAACTGATATTGATAATCTTGGCATGCACTATCGCAATGAAGAGATCGCGACTGGCACTCGGCATCATCTGGACCAGTGTGCTATCACTTTGCGCCGCAATGCTTGAACAGCGTCACCAGTACACGACTAGTCACTGCGGTCCTGCACCCAACAACGAAGCCCGGCCCGCCGTTGATGGTCCGCTCATCCTTCAGCGTGCCCTCGAAATCAATACTCTGCGTCCTCCAGTTTGGTCAATTGCCAGTCGAACCAAGCCGTCGCATAACGGATCTGTTTCGTGACCTCGTCGATCTTTTCAGGAATGAGGCCCAACTGGTCGACGGTCTGCTCGGCGACATGGCGCGGGTGATCACGTAGTCCCTCGGTTCCACAACCGCAGGACACTTCCGGGTCATCGAGCTGCCCGGTTGCGCGGTGGTTCTCGATGATTTGACGGATAGCCGCAACGAGATCAGGCATGGCAGATCCCCTACTCGTGTAGAGACGGTTAAGTCCCGCCTGCGAGCCCGGTTCCGTCCCGAAACGACAAAGATGGGCTGACTGTTGTCTTGTGCAGACAATCCTTACAGCAGGGTCGCCTGTTCGGGCTGCGGGTCAACCGGCTCGAGCAGCTCGGGCCCGTTATTGCGAACACTGTTGACCAGCGTCGACACCTGGCGCAGCTGGATCCCTTTCACATCCGGCGGACGGGCCAGCAGCTCGGGATCCAGCGGGGCATCGGGATTCAGCCAGGCATCCCAGTCGGCTGCGGCCAGCATCAGCGGCATCCGGTCATGAATCTCGGCCAGCTCGCCCACGGCGTCGGTCGTGATAATCGTGCAAGTCAACAGCGGTGCGGCATCCTTGGCGGGCTTCCACACCGACCACAGGCCCGCCGCGAACAGCGGCTCACCGTCGCCGCGGAACATGTAGAACGGCGTCTTGCGGGACTTCTGACCGGCCTGAGTGTCGGGGTTGACGCGCCACTCGTAGTAGCCGTCCATCGGGACCAGGCAACGCTTGGACTTGGCGCTCGACCGGAAAGCCGGCGAGCTGGTGACCTTGTCCGCGCGGGCGTTGATCAACAGCGGCCCCTTGTTCTCGGGCGCCCCCTCGGGACCGGGTTTGGCCCACGGTGGAACCAGTCCCCAGCGCATCAGCCGCACCCGGCGAGTCGGCTCGTCGTCGGGCTCATTGTGACGGGTGACGACAGTGGCGATCGTGGTTGTGGGCGCCACGTTGTAATTGGGCGCCCCGGCACCGGGCGCGGCACCAGTCGTCTCGTCGATCGCCTTGATTTTCTCGGCCAGCAGGGCCGGATCGGTGGTCACCGCAAACCGTCCGCACATACGTCCCATGGTGGCAGAACCCGGTGACAGGCAATGATGGACCGGTGAGTATGTGGACGGCCCCATGCGCGCCGAAACCGGTGCACGCGACCGTGACCGTTCCGGGTTCGAAGTCGCAGACCAACCGGGCGCTGGTGCTGGCCGCACTGGCGGCCGCGCAGGGCCAGGGCACCTCGACCATCGGCGGAGCGCTGCGCAGCCGGGACACCGACCTGATGATCGGGGCGTTGAACGCCCTGGGCTTAAGCGTCGACGGGGCCGGATCCGAATTGACGGTAACCGGCCGAATCGCACCCGGGCCCAACGCCCGGGTGGATTGCGGCCTGGCCGGCACGGTTTTGCGTTTCGTTCCGCCGCTGGCAGCGCTCAGCGCCGCCCCGGTCACCTTCGACGGTGACGAGCAGGCCCGGGCCCGGCCCATCGCGCCACTGCTGGACGCGTTGCGCGGTCTCGGCGTCCGGATCGACGGCACCGGCCTTCCCTTCCGGGTGCAGGGCAGCGGGTCGGTCGCAGGCGGCGCCGTGTCCATCGATGCCTCGGCGTCGTCGCAGTTCGTGTCCGGTCTGCTGTTGTGCGCGGCCTCGTTCACAAACGGCCTGACCGTCCAACACACGGGGTCGGCGCTGCCGTCGGCGCCGCACATCGCGATGACGATAGTGATGCTGCGGCAGGCCGGAATCGACGTCGACGATTCTGTCCCCAACCGCTGGCGGGTGCACGCCGGCGCGGTCGCGGCCCGGCACTGGGAAATCGAACCCGACCTGACGAATGCCGTCCCCTTCCTGGCCGCGGCCGTCGTCAGCGGCGGGACGGTGCGCATTACCGGCTGGCCCGCGACCAGTGTGCAACCCGCCGACAATATTCTGAGCGTCTTGGGCAAGCTGAACGCCGTTGTCAGTCAAACCGATTCGGGCCTGGAGGTGCGGGGGTCAGCGGACTACCCCGGTTTCGACGTCGACCTGCGGGCCGTCGGTGAACTGACACCGTCGGTGGCTGCACTGGCCGCGCTGGCAACCCCGGGATCGGTGTCACGGCTCACCGGCATCGCCCACCTCCGGGGCCACGAAACCGATCGGCTCGCCGCGCTGAGCAGCGAGATCAACCGCCTGGGCGGCGACTGCACCGAAACGCCGGACGGTCTGGTGATCACCGCGACACCGTTGCGG